>JADHNQ010000038.1 GCA_016779425.1 Pseudomonadales bacterium
TCGCCGTAGTCGATCTCGCGCCCCAACAACATTTCTAAGCTGCTTTCAATATCGTCTAAGCCCAATCCTTTTGCCTGCAGCAGCTGCCGTTCTACCTGCGCGATCATGTCTTTCATTCTTTTACTACCTTGATCAAATCACTCTGGTCAGGGACTTCTTGTACCCCCAGAAACCCTCAAACTCGGATCGCTGTAAAGCTCTAGCGCGCGACTCCAGGCGAAGCGCTCACGCTTTCGCCTTGTTCCTTTAATAAGTCCGGCGAGAGCCGTTCTCCGGCCACATCAGCTTCCTTGATGTCCCTGTTAAAGAGTTCAGTAAACGTCACTTCGGGATCATCGAGTGAGCCGGAGACCACGAATTTTGCCGAGCTCATACGCTCAATCGGCTTACGAAAAACGCGCTCGCCAACGGCAACACCCAACCCCGCTATCGGGTTCGCGAACGCCAAGTATGCGGCGTACCAAGGTAAACTGTCACTGACGGGAAGTGTGACAATCATCTCGGCATCCAAGGCATTGCCGCTGAGATCAACTTCACCACCAAACTCATAGCGCGATGACGTGCTCTTGATAATGAGATTCTTGGTAAAACTCAGTTTTTGACCCTCAATCTGAACATCACCGAACGCTTCTTCGAAACTGACTCCTTCTCCGACCACATCCGAAAAATCGAAACTTATGCGCTTCGTGAGCGCGGTAATATTCAGCAGGCTCAATACGCGCAGGCCTGCCTGCGCGCTCTCTACGTCCGAAAACCGACCCTGCGTAGCAGCCAGTGAAATGCCCCCCTCGCTCTTGAGAATGTCCAGATTTGCGGGAGAGCCCGCCCAGCTCAGATTCCCAGTAACCGATGCCGTCTTGGATGTAACAACGGGCGCGTATCCCCATAGCGGAAGAACCTCGGCCAAATCCTGCATGTGGGCCGCCCCTGAGAATGCGCTTCGGTTTCGCTCTAGGTCCCAGTGGAGCGCACTGTTCTTTATGTCGACGCCTTTGACCAATACGTCTTCTATGTCGAAACGCACGCCACCGGGTTCTGGAGAAATTTCGAACTTCCAGCGCCCAAACGGCTCTTCGCCGATGATCAGTTCGTTTACGAACACTTTGGCTCGGGGTAAGGCCTGTCCGACAGCCAAATCTATAGGATCGAGATTTCCCTTCAGCCTGTTCCCATCAGATGACGATCTCGGCAAGCGGAGGGTCAGCAGATCAACGATGAGTTGGGATGAATCAGACAGATCGATACTGCCTGAGACATCTGCGCTGCGAACTTGAAAAACGGCGGAGCTTGGATCACCTTGGCCGCTTAGCTCGAGATCTAAAAACTTCAAATCATCGACGATAAAGTCATCGACCTGTAAGCCGCGCATCTGCCAACTCACCGGCAGATCAACGGCCGCGCCTCCATCAGTGGCAACCCAGTCTGCTAAATCAACCTTGCTTACACGCCCATTGATCACAACGCCTTCGTAATTCGGCTCGACCACTAGGGGTAAAGCATTGACACCAATGGCCCCTTGACTGACTCGCTCTGTCAGTCCGTTTGCCGCTTGATACCAACCCTCGGTTTCTTTGTACTGCCAATCAATACGCAGATAGTCGTCGGCAAAGTCGAGGTCAAAAACACTTTTCGAACGCTCCCTCTGATCCTTGCCAAACTGAGCAGGCAGGTTGACCGCCATACCCTCAAAGTCTGTCGAAAGCCTAAGCTCGGCAGGTCCTGTCTCAGACATATCGAGCTGGAGCTTGCCAACAAAATCAGCTTCTCCCTCTAATACCGGCGATGCTTCGATCGCCGCCATGCGAAAAATATCCACGGCCGATGCTCGACCGGCAACATTGAACCTCAAGAACTGAGGATCAAAGTCGGTGCGGACATCAACCGGATTTCCGAACAGCAGGCCGCTGACATTACCCTCCAAATGGTGGGGCAGAGAAAAGCGCTGCTGGCCAGCAAGACTTCGCCAGGTCAGCCGGTAGTCGGGCATCGCCAGCTCAAGGTCGTCAAACTCGGCGTCGATATCCACCTGCAGAATCGCAGTAGGCGGTAGATTGCTGCCTAGCGGTATAGCAATTTCTGCGTTGTAGAGAACTTCGCCCTCGGCGCTCCAGCCGGGTGTGACAAACGACAGCGATTGCTGCAGCGGAGATTGGCGAACAAGCGTCAAGAGCGTATCCGCGGAGACTGTATGCTGCTGGGATAGAAACAACATCGATTGAGTTGCATCGACATGAATCTTCGCGCCGGAGAGATCTAACTCAGCCGTTTTTCCAGCGTGCAAATCTCCATAGGTGTGCCTGCCGGCCACATGAATCGAGCCGCTGGCACCCAGGAGCAGGGGCCATTCGTCCTCGTATCGAACCAGAGCAGCCTGAAAATCGCCTTGCAGCTCAAAGCGCCGGCGCGACACCTCCTCGGGTCGAATATGAATTTGGCCATGATGTGCCATCCTCACATCACTGAAATCGCCAGCTAGCGGAGCCTCTAGCAACCACTGCCTTAGCCCAGGATTCAGTTTGGAAGGAATAAAACGCCGCGTCTGAGGAGCACTGATGTCATCAACCTGAAGCGATAGCGAGATTCGCTGGTCGAAGCGAGCCTCCGGCCGACTGGTTGCGAACCCCCCAGTGATGTGGGTTCTGCCGTCAACGGCTTTTATATTACTACCCCGAACCGACGCGTAACCCGGCTTGAAAAGCAGAAGCAAATCCCCCGACACGGCATCAAATTTCCATACCTCGGAAAACACCGTAGGGAAGTTCATGGTCACATCACCGCCCTGTACCTTCATGCCAATATGGTTTGAATCTCCATAGATTTCTGCGCGAGCGTTGATAACACCGGGGGAGCCGCGATATGCGGAGAGCTGCACTTCTTCAGCATCGCTCCACCATGCAAGGCCCGATGAGGGCGTATAACTGGCGATCAGTTCCCCCAGCGTCGCCTGCGCATCCAGGGCCAGCAACCACTCTCCCAACGCCCGCTCGCTGCTCAATGCCGCATCCGCCAACTCTGAGAAAGCTCCGAGATCTAGATTCTGCGTTCTGATACGAACCGATGGCTGCATTGGGTGTTTTGCAGAAGTGGCACCAAGTAATCGATCCGAATCGACCTCCAGCAGAATTGACGGCGGAAGCAGATCCGTCGCACCTTCTGTTTGCAGCCTGCTTTGTATGCGGGCTAACGCCTTGCCTTGTCTGGACCACACGGAAACTCGAGCACCCACTGTAAGGGTTCTACCCTCAAGCACATAAGGGGACTGTGTGACCTTCAGGGCTAGGTCAAATACCCCGAAACCTTGGGATGACCAAGCGCGATCTTTGGCATCGCCATCTGTGTCGGTAAATTTTTGATCCGGCAGGTTTTGATCATGAGTCAGTTCGGAGCTATTGCCTTCGCTTTCCTGCCAGCGCGCCCGGGACAACTCCAGCACCAAGCCTGTGCCTCCCAGCAGGCCTGCCGGAATTTGCAACCCGCCTTCAGCGCTCAACCGTAGCGAAGCATCAGGCGGCAGGCGTTCATCTGTCGCGCTTTGCGACCGAAGATCATAAACAAGATCTAACGGCTGAGATCCGCCGGGACTGTCGATCACTAGTCGACCATATTTGTTGAGAGGATCGTTGTTGACGGTCAAATTGACCGCAAAACGAAACGCCTCGTTGGCGCGCTCGACATTTAACTCTAAGCTGGCATCGACAAATTCGCTGGAACCAAGAAGCTCATAAAAATCGATATCGATTGGTTGTTCAGCGCTGTTTTTCAGCGCCCAGCCCTGGGGGGTGTAGATCACACCAACTTCGCCTCTTTCACTAAAGAAGCGCCTAAAAATTGGTTTTCCCTTTGCGATGGTCTGAAAAAAATCCAGCTCGATGTAAACGTTTTGCAGGTAACCTGCGGCAAAGGAAAGACGCTCTATGCGAAGCACAGGATTGAAGCCTCGCCAGTCCCCCGAAACCTGGGCGACCTCAGATCGATAGGGTACGAGTGCGGTATTGATATACGGCGTAAAAGCGCTCGCGCTCGCCAAAGCGACGCGCCCTGTCACCTGAACGATTGCCAAAAAACAGATGACACCCGTAAGCAAGACAGCAGCAGTATGGCCAATCGATAATCTCGTGGATGGCTCCTTAGCGAGAGCCGGATTGTCGCTCATAGCATCCTGATCTGGATTACTCACCAGAGGCTTCTCAGTGATGAGACTGTGGGACGAAGATTAGATCGAATTGATCCAGCCGAAATGCGGAATCTGCCTGAAGCCTTACTTCATTGGACAGGCGCGCGGCGAGGGCTTGGTAAACTAAGGCCTCTTCGTCGAGCAATCGCTCAATAACCGATGCGTTGCCCGATACCACATAGTGACCGTCTTGAGTGCCCTGAGGATGCTCTGGACGATCACACTCAGCCGCCAGGGTTCGCAGTATTTCCATACAAATTGTTTCCGGCGTCTTGATCATTCCCGTCCCGCCGCAATGATTGCACCTCGCACACATGACTTGAACCAAACTCTCACGCGTTCGCCTGCGACTGAGCTGCACCAAGCCTAGAAATGTGAAGCCGTCGACCTGTGTCTGTGCCGGGTCCTTCGTCAACTCTTCACGGAGTTTCGCCAGAACCGCGTCACGATGGCTGTCTTCAGTCATATCAATGAAGTCGATCACGACGATACCGCCCAAGTTGCGCAGCCGTAGCTGTCTAGGGATAGTCGCCGCCGCTTCCATGTTAGTGACGTAAACTGTTTGCTCTAGACTATCTCTGCCCAGATAACTCGCAGTATTCACATCGATGCTGATCAAGGCTTCCGTTTGCTCAATAACCAGAGTGCCGCCACTCTTCAGAGGCACCCGCGGTTCCAAGGCATCGGCTATTTCACGCTCGATATTATGCCTTTCAAAAAGTGGCTCAACTTCACTATATAGGCACAAACGCTGCTCTAAGCGCGGGGCGCTTAGACCAAGATATTCCCGCAAACGCCGGTAATTGCCTTCGTCGTTGACGTATATAGCGTCCGTATGTTGCCCTGCCAAATCTCGCACCAAGCGTGTCTGGATAGGCAATTCCTGAAACACCTGCAGCGGAGCCTTACCGCTTTGCAGCCCTTGTTCCAACCGCTGCCAATGTTCGCGTAGATGCAGAAGATCCTCTTCCAGCAGCTGACCGGATATCCCCTGGCTCTGAGTTCTTGCGATAATTCCCATGCTGCAGTTTTCGCTGAGCCTGCGTAGCTCTTTGAATAGGCGGCTTCGCTCAGACTCGTCTGTAATTTTCTGCGAAAGGCGCACTTGCTGATTCATTGGCATCAGCACTAGGTATTTAGATGCCAAGGCAAGCCGAGTAGACAGCCTCGCCCCCTTACTGCCGAGGGGATCCCGTTCCACAACAACCAACAATTCTTGTCCGTCGTGCAGAACATCGCGAATTCCCAAAAGGCTACTGCTCGTTTGATTCGAGGTGGTGATCAACGGGTTTTCAATATCCGACAGATGCAAAAACCCTGGGCGCTCTAGACCAATTTCAATAAAGGCCGCCTGCATGCCTGGCACCACACGCACCACCTTGCCCAGGTAGATATTACCCGTGACGCTATAGCCAGCAGACCTTGCCAAGTGCACTTCGACCACAGCGCCGTCTTGAACCAGAGCGACTCGCGATTCAAATGCAGCGACGTCAATCAACAGTTCTTCAGACATTCTGACGTTGTGACCATGTATTTAAACCCATTGAGACCAGTAGCTGTTGGGTTTCAGCCATTGGTAAGCCTATGACATTGCTATAGCTGCCTTGAATGCTCACGACAAAAATGCCGCCAATACCTTGCAGAGCATAGGCGCCAGCTTTGTCCGCGGGTTCCCCGGTGGCCCAATAGCGCTCTGCTTCTTCTATTTGAACATCTCGAAACGTCACTGTCGTGACCACGACGGTACTGCGCACCTGTTCGCCGTCAAAGACCGCGACACCTGTCGCCACCTCGTGACTTCGACCTGAGAGGCGCATTAACGTTTCGACTGCATGTTGTTCGTTCTTTGGTTTACCGAGCAAATCTCCATCCAGCACTACAATGGTGTCCGCGCCCAAATGGACAAATCCGGATCGCCACTGGTGTTGCGCCTTCTTTTTTGCGAGTCGGTCGACATAGGCCATCGCGTCCTCACCGATGATGGGAGATTCATCGATATCCGCCGGCTGCACTTCAAAGGTCAATCCCATTTGCTCAAGAAGGTTCGCTCTGCGTGGCGATTGGGATGCGAGTAACAGGCGTCGATCCAGCATGATTGTTAGGTACGACGTTGCCCGCCAAGCAATCGTTCGGCGGTAAGCATGTAGAGGGGCCAAAAAAGCATGCTGCTGCCCGCAACGGCTAGAGGCTGCAGGCCCCATGGCTGTCCGGTAACCGAATTGCGAACATAAGTACGTACAATTTCTGCAAGAAATATCATGATGAATATCATAATCATCTGTTGCAGCAGAGTTTGCATCTGAAGACGATCCCGAAATCGCAGCAAATAGAAAGCAATCGATGCGCATATTGCACCATTGAGCCCGAAGGGGTCGCCCAACAGCGTGTCGAGATAGAAACCGAGCCCCCAGAGCACCACCAAAACCCGGCGAGCGGTAGTCCCGTCATCTGACGCGTTCTTAGTAAACATTAGTGCGAAGAGGCCACCGCGATACGCGGGTATGTACTGCACCCAGAGTATTAGTGTCAGCAGAATCCACTCTGGACGACAGTAACCTAACCAGTCTGGGGCCGCTTGCGGCAGGTGAAAGACGCTAAACACCAGGCTCGTGGCGATCAAAGCTGTCATAAACAATCCATTGGAGACCATTAGCCCGCATCCTTTGCGGCACTCAAAGCCGTCTCGCCAAAGTCGGCAGCCTCGTTATCTGTTGCTGCTGGCGCGATGACAAGTACATGACCAATCTTCAGCAAAGCGGCGGTGGGTTCGAGGGAGGCCTGCAAGTATGGAGAGTCTTGCGTGGCTTCCACCGTAGCAACGCTTCCCACGGGGTAGCCCGGCGGAAAGCGCCCCCCCAGGCCGGACGTTTCTATCAAATCACCTTCTTGCAGATCCGTAGACGCCGGCAAGTCTTCCAACACGAGACGATCCGAAATACCAATGCCGCCGACGATCATTCTGACGCCCGTACGACTATTTCTGGCAGGAATCGCATGCTCTCGATCGGTAATCAGTATTACCCAACTGGTTGAATTAGATACATCGATGACTTGGCCAAACAAACCTTGGGCATCTACTACGGCGTGTCCTGGGAGCACGCCATCGGCTTGGCCTTTGTCTATGATCACGGCCGCTCGCTCTGGATCAGGGGGTACGCCAATGATTTCAGCAATCGTCGCCTGACTGGGTAGCTGTGCTTTCGAGCCTAGGAGTTGTCGAAGCCTCGCATTTTCCGCCTGCAGATACAGGATTCGCTGTTGGCTTTCCTCCAGGTGCAACAACCGCGTGTTGAGGTGTTCGCGCTGCTGCAAGAGTGACTGCCGGTCAGAGGAAATATCAGACATTGAATCGTAAAACACATAGGGTGCCTTGGCGATCCGATAGACTGGCACAACTAGCGATAAGGCCGAGCCTCGGATATGCCACAAACCCTTGGCAGTTCCCTCCAGTCGATCAACGCTACCGCTCTGCACGAGCCTGCGCCCGCTGCTATCCAACCAAACCAAGACGCCAGACATTACCAGCAAAGTTACCAAGAGGTATCCGGCGCCGGGCCGTTTGGCGAAGAGCGTCTTTATGCTACTTCTCCCGCGCCTGCGGCGATTGTTGCAGTTCGCAGCGCAACGGCATCATTGCCTCAAGAGGTTGAGAGCAGGTCGGCATTGCCTGATTGATCCATTAACTCCAGTGCTTTGCCACCGCCTCTGGCAACACAGGTCAAGGGGTCTTCTGCGATAATCACCGGCAGGCCAGTCTCTTCTGCCAGCAATACATCGAGATCGCGCAGTAGTGCGCCACCACCGGTGAGCACCATACCCGTTTCGGCAATGTCTGCTGCCAACTCTGGCGGACATTGCTCCAACGCCGATTTTACTGCCTGCACGATCACGGACAGCGGCTCCTGCAGCGCTTCGAGTATTTCGTTGCTGTCGAGGGTAAAGCTGCGCGGGATACCTTCTGCCAAGTTACGACCGCGTACGTCGATCTCTCGAATATCCTTCTGAGGATAAGCCGCCCCTACTTCCTGCTTGATCCGCTCGGCCGTGGCTTCACCAATCAAACTGCCTTGAGTGCGGCGCACATAGGCAACAATGGACTCGTCGAAACGATCACCACCTACGCGCACCGAGTCTGAAAACACCACACCGTTCAGCGAAATAATGGCTATTTCCGTGGTACCACCACCAATATCGACGACCATGGTGCCGACGGCTTCGTGCACTGGCAAGCCTGCACCAATAGCTGCGGCCATGGGTTCTTCCACTAGACGCACATCGCGAGCACCGGCAGAAAGCGCGCTTTCGCGAATAGCGCGTCGCTCAACTTCCGTAGATTTGCATGGCACACAAATCAATACCCGAGGACTGGGGCGAATGAAGGAGTTTTCATGCACTTTGGCGATGAAGTAGGTGAGCATTTTTTCCGTCACCAAAAAATCTGCGATTACGCCATCCTTTAAAGGGCGTATCGCTGTGATATTGCCGGGGGTTCGCCCCAACATACGCTTGGCATCTAACCCGACTGCTGCGACGGTGCGTTGATTTCCTTGTTGGCGCAGCGCGACCACGGAGGGCTCGTCTAGAACGATGCCTTCTCCGCGAATGTAGATTAGCGTATTTGCGGTGCCCAGATCGATTGAAAGGTCACGCGAAAAGAGACCGCGGAAATTCTTTAGCATCGAGGCGTAACCTCCGAAAAAGTAAAGCGTAATCATAGGCATATGACATTCGAAAAGCACTGTTAAGATGACCTAACTTTGTAAATAGCCCCAGCTGCTGTGAACAGAATTCAGATATCGCCCCAGCCGCGTTAAATCGAAGGCGCAACAGCATTCCTGAACCAACCGGTTTACAATGCACCGACTTCATTACCAACGCATTTCAATGTCACAAGACGCACCCGATCATTCCAATCATGAACGCAACTCCGTTGACGTGAACCATTTGGCCGGACTTGCAAGACTCGCCATTGGGAATGATGCGAGCACACAAATTGCCACAGATCTGCATGCAATTATCGAAATGATAAACACCATGCAGGCAGTAGATACCCAAGGCGTCGAACCGCTGTCACATCCCCTAGACTCCACCGCCCGGCTGCGTTGTGACGAAGTGACGGAAAGTCCGAACCCTACGCACTTTCAGAGCGGCGCTCCTTCCACGGTAGACCAGTATTATTTGGTCCCTCGCGTTGTCGAATAGAGCATTTTCATGAACGAGTTTTCTTCACTGCGCGAAATGAGCGCGGGCCTAGACAGGGGTGATTTTTCAAGTGTCGAGCTCACTCAGGCGCACTTGGATCGCATTCAGCAGGCCAATGCGGCCTTAAATTGTTTTATTACGATTAACGCCGAGTCTGCGTTGGCGGCTGCGGCCCAGGCAGATGAACAGCGTGCTCAAGGCAACAAAAGCCCAACCCTAGGCTTGCCATTCGCTCACAAAGATATTTTTTGCACCCAGGGCATTTTGACCACAGCGGGATCGAAGATGCTGAGCAACTTCGTCGCACCCTATGACGCGACAGTGGTTAGCAACATGGCAGCCGCGGGGATGATCAGTGTGGGTAAGACCAACATGGATGAGTTCGCCATGGGGTCGTCTAACGAGAACAGTTTTTTCGGGCCGGTCAGCAATCCATGGGACCACGGACGGGTGCCCGGCGGTTCCTCTGGTGGCTCTGCTGCTGCAGTGGCGGCTGGCTTGGTCGCAGGAGCGACGGGTACCGATACTGGCGGGTCAATACGGCAACCAGCCGCGCTCTGCGGTATTACCGGGCTCAAGCCCACCTACGGTCGCGTGTCGAGATACGGCATGATCGCCTTCGCCTCAAGCCTCGATCAGGCCGGACCTATGACACGCGACGCAGAAGATGCCGCGCTCATGTTCGGCGTGATGGCTGGCTTCGACCCCAAGGACTCCACCAGCGCAGAGCGTAGAGATGCTTGGCTTGATACCACGGTTGCCAACGGCATCGCAGCGCTGGATCGCCCCCTAACCATCGGCCTGCCCAGCGAGTATTTCACCGATAATTCCAACCTAAGCGACATCGATGCTGCTAAGACCGTACTGCAAAAGCTGGGGCATAAACTGGTCGAGGTTTCGCTACCACACACACAAGCTGCCATACCAGTTTACTACGTGCTGGCCTCTGCTGAGGCATCGACGAATTTATCGCGCTACGACGGCGTTCGTTTCGGACACCGGTGCGATGATCCGCAATCGCTACAGGATCTGTATGAACGGTCACGGGAGGAGGGGTTTGGCGAAGAAGTTAAACGGCGAATCTTGACCGGCACCTATACGTTATCGGTAGGCTATTTCGACGCGTATTACCTGAAAGCCCAGAAAATACGCCGGCTGATTAGCGAGGACTTTCAACAGGCTTTTACCAAGGTCGATGTACTACTCGCACCCACTTCGCCAACGCCGGCCTTCAAAAAAAATCAACTCACCGATGACCACGTCGCCATGTATCAACAAGATTTATATACGGTGCCCACCAGCCTCGCCGGGCTGCCAGCCATATCCTTGCCATGTGGTTTCTGCGATGGCCTGCCCATGGGCATGCAGCTTATCGCACCGGCCTTTGGCGAAGAGTTGCTCCTCCAGCTCGCCGCTCAATATCAAGGGAAAACCGACTGGCATCTGCGGCGACCAGGAGATTCAGCATGAACTGGGAAGCCGTCATTGGCCTAGAGGTTCACGTTCAGCTGGCCACTAAGAGCAAGATTTTTTCCGGCGCAAGTACCGCATACGGGGCTTCGCCCAATGCTCAGGCGTGCAACATTGATCTCGGATTGCCCGGTGTGCTGCCGGTACTGAACGAAAAGGCTGTGGAAATGGCTGTGCGCTTTGGTCTCGCCATCGGCGCACAAATTAATCGGTACTCGATCTTTGATCGAAAAAACTATTTTTATGCCGATCTACCCAAGGGCTATCAGATCAGCCAGTTTGAGACACCAGTCGTCGGTGAAGGTGCAATTACAATTACGCCCGAGAACGGTAAGCCGCGCAGGGTGGGTATAACTCGCGCGCACTTAGAAGAAGATGCGGGGAAGTCTGTCCATGATCTGTATCCGGGAATGACGGCCGTTGACCTCAACCGCACCGGCACCCCCTTGCTTGAGATTGTCTCCGAACCCGACATGCGCTCGGCTCAAGAGGCATCCGCCTATTTCCGGCAGATCCATACCCTAGTCCGCTACATTGGCATTTGCGATGGCAATTTAGCCGAAGGCAGCATGCGCTGTGATGCGAACGTTTCCGTACGTCCAGCAGGACAATCAGAATTCGGTGAGCGCACAGAAATCAAAAACATCAATTCGTTTCGTTTTGTCGAACAGGCCATCGAGTACGAAATTGCTCGACAAATAGACGTGCTGGAGTCCGGAGGACGCATCGAGCGCGAAACACGGCTATACGATCCCGACAAAGACGAAACGCGGTCCATGCGTAGCAAAGAGCTGAGTAACGACTATCGGTATTTCCCAGACCCTGATCTGCTACCGCTGTCGATCAGCGAAGAGCTTGTCGAGCGTATTCGTAGCGAATTACCAGAGTTACCCGACGCGCGACAGGAGCGCTACACATCAACATTGGGTCTATCAGATACCGACGCTGCGGCGATCAGTAATGATATTGACCGGGCAAACTACTTTGATGCTTGTCTGGCTGCGGGTGCAGATCCAAAACAAAGCGCCAACTGGATGATGGGCGAACTGTCTGCCTACCTCAATAAACATGATGTCACGCTAACTGAAAGCCCCATCGCCCCTGAAATGCTGGCGCAACTGATCGCCCGAATAGACGATGGCACATTGTCTTCAAAGACAGCAAAAACATTGTTTGACGCGCTCTGGAGCGCAGGAGCTTCTGGCAACGTTGACACCCTCATTGAATCACTCAACCTGGCGCAACTCAGTGATGATGGCGCCTTGACCCAAATCATCGATGACTTAATCGCAGCGAATCCGAAGCAGTTCGACGAGTTGCGCGGCGGCAAGGAAAAAATGCTGGGATTCTTTGTCGGGCAGGTGATGAAAGCCACCCAAGGCAAGGCCAATCCACAGCAGGTGAATCAAATTATTCGCGACAAGCTCTAGAACAGTCTCGAGGCCGCGATGCCAAAGGCCTGGATGGACAAATGGCAGAGTACTAGGCTGGAAAAAAATCCAGCGCTGCTCGAAGCACATCACGCCTTGAGATCTGACCCACTAAGCGGCCATTTTCCAGCACAGGATAGCGACGCCGATGGTGCCCGAGGAATTGTTGCGCGAGGCTAAATATGTCCATGTCAGGGTCGACACACTCCACCTGGGTTTGCATGAAGTCAGCAACAATTCCTACCGGATCATCGTAGTAACTGTCTTGTACGACCACTTGAATAAGATCGACCTCAGAAAGTATGCCGACGAGCGCCCCGCCCTCGTCCACCACCGGCGCACCTGAGATACCCCTCTC
>JADHNQ010000039.1 GCA_016779425.1 Pseudomonadales bacterium
ATGCTGGCAGGTTGTCTTTATGGCTTTGGCTATTCGGGTATGTCGCCCCTGCGCACCTTTGCCATTTCCAGCACTCTGGGCAGTCGGTCCTTTGGCGCCGCAGCAGGTCTCCTTCGATTCGTAGAGATGCCATGGGCGCTATTGGCATCGCCGATTGCGGGGCTGATCTACGATCAAACCGGCAGCTATCAGATCGCTTTTCAGGTTCTGGCGGCACTCATGCTGTTGTGCTGCCTTGGCCCTTTCTTTATTGCCGTAGGCGGACGCCGCGAGCGAATGCAGCGCAAAGTGCAAAGCGCTTTTCACTAGGACAAGCCTCCTTACGCCACCCATCAATAGCGGATAGAGAGTGTGACCTACTTCTCTTTTCGAGTTCTTTTCCTCACAAATTCGGTCACTTAGCCCCTAAGAATGTAATAACTCGGCGTCTCACACGTAATTGATTGCGAGTGTCCGGGAAAACTTCATGGCCGACAGTGCAGCATTTGAAATCCTCTACAAAGAATATTATCCGCGCGTGTTTGCACTGTGCCGGCGATTGCTGCTGCGCCGGGAGTGCGCAGAGGACGCGACACAAGAGACCTTTACCCGCGCCTTTAAAACCTTTCAAAAATATCAATCTGACAAACCGTTTTGGCATTGGATCGCCTCCATCGCTCACCATCACTGTATTGATCAATTGCGATTGCGCGGTCGATTGCAGGAGGCGGATATGAGCGTCGAGGCCGACCTCGACAACGCTGCCTCTTCAGAGCCCTTGGCCGAGGAAGTCTTGATCGCTGGAGAAAGCCATACCCAGCTCAGTGATGCCATCGATCAACTTCCCGAGAAATACCGCATTCCCTTTGTCATGGCCTACCAGGTGCATTTGAGCTATGACGAAATCGCTGACTTACTCGGGCTGAATCGCACTCATGTTGGGGTACTGCTGCTGCGGGCAAAACTACAGCTGCGCTCAAAGCTTACGGAATCTCCGCAGGGGGAATCGGCATGAAGCACCCAACCCAACTGCAGCTGATGCTGTTCGCCGAATCTGCTCTGCACCCAACTGAGGATGCCTCTGCGGCGGCGGAAATCGCGAACCACCTGCAGTCCTGCGAACAATGTCGATCACTGACAGCGGCTCTTCGATCCGAGACCCGAATCTTCAGTAAAGCGTTAGCGTTTGAGGCCGAGGCACAGCCTCTGCACGCACCGAATCCAGACCGTTTTCGCAAAACACTTCAGCTTCGCGACCTAACTCTAGCCACTGTGGTGGCGAGTCTCGTCACAGGTTTGGTGCAGTGGTCTTGGAAAGCACTCTTCGAGGAGCTGGTGTTAAGCGCGCTGGCCTGGGGTACTGAAACTTGGGCACCCAGCTTTTACGCCCTCGCCAGTCGAACATTTTTATTTATTCAGGAAAAAGGAGCAGACATGCTTAACAACTATCTGGCGTTACTCGTCACTGTACTTGGTGCCCTTGCACTATTTGGTCTGCACAGGGTTTGGCGCAGACCCGGTGTCTTTCCCGCCCTGCTGCTGACGATCGCGGGTTCTACCACTCTGATGGCGTTGGCTCCGCCCAGTCATGCACTCAAGGTGATGTCCCAAGAAGACGAGGTCGTCATCGCCGCAACTGAGACTGTCAACGACACGCTGGTGGTAGCGGCGCGGGATGTATCCATACACGGCACTATTGAGGGAAACCTTTTTGTCGCCGCTGAAAACGTTACGGTGACAGGTAATATCAATGGCACATTACTCGCCTTTGCAGAGGATATTTCAGTTACCGGCAACGTGGGGGGCATGACCGTGGCTGCTGGTGACTCAGTGGAGTTTGAGTCCGCAATGCTTGGTGGTGATCTGTGGCTTGCCGGAGATTCTATTGAACTGGACAGCGACACCGTTGCCCAGGGCAATCTCGTGAGCGGCAGCAGCTCTCTGGACATGGCTGGTAGCATCGGGCGGGATCTACTTGCCGGCGCTGAGCGTGTGACGATTTCGGGCGACGTCGGCGAAAACGTGGAGATTTCTGCCCGTCGGCTCACGGTGTCAGACTCTGCACAGATTGCGGGTGATTTGTCCTATCGCATGCCGGGCGCGGACGAACTGGTACTGGGTGACGAGGCGATTATTCGCGGTGAGATCGATTACAAGGGCGAACCCGAAAATTTTCAGGCTCGCAATCCGCTGGTCCACCATGACTTTTACCTGTGGAGCGTGCTTTGGTATTTCGCGGCCTTTCTGGTGGGCTGGCTGACATTCACTGCACTTCCCACGTTAACCCGGGTAAAACTGGATGGGGGTAAAGACAGCCTTAAGACGGCGGGGATCGGCTTTTTAACCTTAGTCAGCGTCCCTGTTATGGCCCTAATTATCGCGGTTACCATTGTGGGCTTCCCATTGGCTGCCCTTGCGACTGGCGGTTGGTTGGCGGTGTGGTATCTGGCCAAAATCGTCGTGGCCTATTTGATCGGACGCACCATTTTCGAGTGGCGCGGCATCAGCCCTAATCTAGCGCTGTGCTTACTCGTGGGATTACTCATTGTCACCGCGACCATCAATATTCCGCTTATCGGCGCACCAATCAACTTAGTGCTCACTATCCTTGGCATAGGATTGATCGTACAGCTGTGGTTCACCAGAGCGAAATCTAGCAGCCCTGCGACAGGGAACCTGTAGCGATCGGCATCAGTGGGTGAGCATTGTCGGGGTGCAAGCGCACTCAATGTTGTAGCACTTTGCTCGCTCTTCGAGCGAGCAAAGTGTCTACCAACCAACACTTACGAGCAAAATAAAGACTCACGTACTTACAGGGCGTATCGACTTGAGTAGGTTTGCATCGTTGTTAAGAAAGCAACGTTAATACCGGGCCAACGAGGTCCGTGAAGGAAATTCGATTCAAGGAAAGACCATGACCAAACAACTATTATCCAGCGCCATTTTGGCCGGCATACTCCTATCCGGATGCGGTGCCAACTCCGACTGCACTCAAGAGGATGCTGCTGCAAAGGCGGAGAAGATAAGCGAGAAGGTGCGGGCTATGGCGATGGACAACCCTATGGAGCTCAAAGACATTTCAGCCCGCTGGAAAGAAATAGTCAGCGCGGTTGCCGGACAGGATGCGAGTGAAATGTGCGAAGCTTACGATGACTTCTTAGAGGAGCTTGACTAGCGTCCCTAGCTAACCTCTTTCACTAACATCTGGGGTGTTATTTTTTCTAACGTTTTTGTTAGAACACCATCGTAAACTGCGCTCAACGGGAAAGGATGAGTACGCTGGCTGCGCACTCATCTACCCCGGCGGGATTTCTAGCCCCAAGCCTTTCTCCAGCTTTATTCCTGGATCGACATAACACCAAGTACCCCCTCATTAACCAGGGCTGAAATCTGAGCGTCGCTGTATCCCAGCTCGGCCAAAATTTCAGCACTGTGCTCCCCCAGTCCCGGCGCAGGACGCTGAATTCCAGATGGTGTCTGATCGAATTTCGCCGCAGGACGAGGTTGACGGATACGCCCTGCGATTGGGTGGTCGTACTCGTGAATCAGATCATTGGCCTGAATTTGTGGGTGGCTGATGACTTCATCTCGAGTCAGCACTGGGGCCGAGGGCACACCCTCAGCATCTAACCGCTCAAGCCAATAAGCCGAAGTGTTAGTCGCCAGCACTTCGGCGGTGAGGGTTAGTCGCTCTGTTGCATTTACAGCACGATCGTTGACGGTCACGAAGCGCGGGTCGTCAAGCCACTCCAAGTGATCGAGTGCGGTGCACATGCCTCGCCACTCTTTATTGCTCATGGCACCGGCGGTGATGTAACCGTCCTGAGTCTTGAAAATGAGGTCCGGGGAGAGTTGGGCACGTGCGTTGGTAACTTCCTTCCCCACGAGGGTAAACCCACCCATGCCTTCCGGCCAAAGATAGGCGACCATGGTGTCGAGCATGGAGAGGCGAATATGTTGACCCTTGCCAGTCCGCTCACGCGCAAAAAGTGCAGCGGTAATGGCCTGGGCTGCTGTTACCGCCGTGGTTTTGTCGGGAATGATGGTGCGTATCATTTTGGGGCGGCCCGTTTCGCCGTCTGCTTGGATGGCCGCCAGACCCGACAAGGCTTGAATCACCGGGTCGTAGACCCGCTGATGTGCGTAGGGACCGGTATCCCCAAAACCGCTGATCGAGACAAAGATAATGTCCTCTTTCAGCCCGCGCACTGTGTCTTCACCAAAGCCCATGCGTTCGATGGCACCGGGACGAAAGTTCTGTACCATCACGTCAGCGGTTTGCAGCAGCTTCTTAAGCGCCTCAACACCCTCGGGTGTTTTCAGATCTATCGCCAGCGCGCGCTTGGAACGATTAGAGGAAATAAAGGTTGACGTAATACCGTGCCGGGTGGCTCCTGCGCCGCGCACTAGATCACCGTCTAGCGCTTCCACTTTAATGACGTCGGCGCCTTGATCCGCCAACATCATGGTAGCCACGGGGCCGGAGATCATGCTCGTGAGGTCGACTACTCGAACCCCTGTCAGTGGTCCTTGATTTAGGTTGGTATCTTGCTCAGCCGTCATATGAAACCCTGTTTGCTTCTGGGATGCTATTTGTCATCTGTTCCTGGACCTGGCTAGCCACGTAACTTTCGGCAAAAGACTTAATCTTCAAATGCCTTTTCTGCAAAGGCTTTCTCTGCAAAGGCTTTTGCCCACTTATAGTCGGCCTTGCCGTTGGGTGCGCGACGCACTTCTTCAACCAAGAGTACTTGTCTAGGCTGCTTGTAGCCTGCCAAGTGCTCGGCCGTAAAGCCCATCACATCATCGGGACTCACTTTCGCATTTTCATGGATCGAGGCGACAGCGACCACACGCTCACCAAATCGCTCATCGGGTAACCCCACCACTAAGCAATCTTCAATGCACTCATGGCGTTTGACGGCTTCCTCCACTTCTTCCGGGAACACTTTCTCACCCGCCGTGTTGATGCAAACGCTCCCGCGTCCCAACAAGGTAATGGAACCATCGGCCTCGACCGTGGCGTAATCTCCGGGAAAGCTATAGCGCACGCCGTTGACCTCCCGAAAGGTAGCGGCGGATTTTTCCGAGTCTTTGTAATAGCCCAAGGGTACGAAGGAAGATGTGGCAATCTTGCCCATCTCGCCGGAACCCGGCTGCACCATGCGATCATCATCGGTGATAACCGCAACACCCTCGTTAAGTTCAAACTTTGCAGTGCTCGCGGCAGCTTCCCGGGTCATCACAGAACTGCCCATACCGCCCTCGGTAGAACCCATGACATCGGCCAGCACCATGTCGTGATGGCGCAGCAAGCCCTGCTTAATCTCGGTGCTCCACATCACCCCGCTAGAAACAACTTGTTTAAGCGACTCAAGCCGATAGGGTGTGCCGCGTCTCGCCGCCTCATCCAGCGCGGCCAATATCGGGCGAGCGAAGGCATCGCCTACGATCACCATGTCCGTGACCCGATGGTCTTCCACCATGGTCAGCAGTTTGTCGGGGTTCAAGCCCAGTTTAGAAGTGGTCACCACGGTGCCGCCTAACAGCATTGGCGCGAAGCTGCCCAGCCATACTCCCGTGCCGTGCATGAGCGGGCACGCTGGCAAACTGACTGGAGGTTCTTCGATTTGATCGAGAAAGTCACCGAAGGCTGCCATATTTTCGGGGGGCTGGATGCCGCGCCCCTCGGCACCCATGGCGAGAAAAAACTGAGCGAATTGGCCTACCGGATACATCACACCCTTGGGCATACCCGTGGTGCCGCCGGTATAAAGCATGTAGACGCTTTCGGAATTTTGCGCGCGGCGGGGCAGTGGCTGATGCGTACGTATGGCCCGTTCGTAATCAACCGCACCCTTCAACAGCGACTCGGTACCGTCATCGATTTGCACGAAGAGTTTAACTTTTGGCAAACGCTCTCGAATTTCCCAAATGCGCATGGCGTAGCAGGACTGAAAAAACACAGCTTCGGCATCGCTGTTGTCGAGCAGATAAACCAGTTCGTCAGACTTGTATCGGTAATTTACGTTTATTGGACAACCGCCCACTTTGAAAATACCGAACTGGGCCTCTTGGTATTCACTGCAGTTGTGCAGATACAGACCGGCCTTGGAATCTGGCCCTAGACCGTGCTCTTCGAGCAAGCTGGCAATACATGAGGCTCGGCGCTCATATTCTCGCCAACTTAATGGCTTATCGTCGGATATGGTGGCGACGCGATTCGGAAATTTATCGGCGACGACTTCCCAAGCCGAGGCAAAATGAAAGTCCATGCTTGCTCCCCTCTTTGTTCTGACCGGTTACTTCCCCAAAAGTAACGTTCCCTCTCGAGACTGACCACAGGCGGACATGACCGAGCGCTAAGATAGTGGCGCAATTCTAAGGCCAGGTCGAACGTTGCTGTGAGCTGGTACCGCATCGTCATTCCGCGCTGCCAACGTCAGTCAGTCTGACCTTTAGCGGCATGCTGCCCATCTTGGTTTTGACCAAGACTGGTAAGTAGCCAAGATCCGGGGCCAACCAATAGTTGACCCGGCGGTGGATACTGCCGGGAGTCGCCTCATAGGGTTCTGACTGAACTTCGATGGTTGCATAGGACCTGTCAGCAACTCTAACTTTTTTCCCGCGTTTTACGATGCGCACTCGGTATCGCCCTAACGTGTCATCCAGGTAATTCAGCAGCAGCGTGTCGTCCTGAGTATTGCTGCCAAAGTGACAGCCCATCACATAGAACTGAGTGAGCTTATCGACATAGAACCCGGCGTCATTTGGGTCATCCAACTCATGCTCCAGCTCCTGATACACCGGCTCATCTTGATTCGGGCGCTGCAGGAAGCCCCGATACTGAGCAGCCAAATTCGCCCAGTCGTACTGCAGGGAGTCATCAAACTTCCAGCCCGGGCTAAACCCCTTATTTGTATAGCTTTGCGGCTGGTAGTCGCAATCGCTGAAGGTAAAGCTGGTGCTGTGAAAATTACTGACCAACCAGCTCTGCAGCTCGCTGACCATGGTGACATTGTCGTCTTCGAAGTCGACATCGACCTTGGCATCAAACCAGGTAGGTAAACCAAAGGCATAGACGCGGTATTTAACCGTTACATCTGTAGTGGGTAATGACTTGGCGTAAGCGGTTCCCGCTATGAATAACACAGTGCAGGCTGTCACGATCGCCCAGCGCGACACTTTGGCCAGGACCAATTTGCGCCGACCTATTGTTCTAACTGTTGTCGTCTTCAGGGATATCCGGTGGAAGTTTGTCTTTATCAGCATCTTGCTCGTCAGCCTCCTGCTGTTGGACTTTTGGCTCCTGAGCTTCTTGCCACGCGGCAAAAGCCTCTAGCTCGCTCGAAATTTGCGCCACCACGTAACTGATGACGGCGGCATCGTCTACCAGGCCCCAGCCGAACAAAAAATCGGGAATGCCGTCGAAAGGCACCACAAAGTAAACAATTGCCGCAGCCACGGTGACCATGGTCTGGGTCGATACATCTCGGTACTCACCTGAGACGTAGGCTTTTAGCAGCGCTATCAAGCGCTGCAACTGCCCCTTAACCTCCCTAAGCGGCCCCCCTTCGGCGCGGCCCATTTTGCTGACCGCCTTCGCCAGCATTTGCTTAAGTAAACGAGGGTTTTTTAAAAGTGCTGCGCCTCGCAACAAAAATCGCCCAAAACCGCGGGGGACCTTAGCCATGACGTTGTCGGCTGACCTCTTGATCAGACACTGCCGCTTGATCGTGAATAAAGGCTAGCATCCATCGCGCAAATAGGCGCTCATCAGTGCTTTTTTGCAGGCTGTTTATGCCGGCCTGGTAGACGTCCTCGCCCAAAAGTTGCCGTCGAACGCCCATGAGAGCCTTGGAATATTCGCTGGATAATTCCGGGTGACCTTGAATCGTGAGTACCTCGTCGCCCATCGTAAACCCTGAAACTGGGCAAAAATCACTGGAGGCAAAAACCTCTGCCCCGTCCGGTAACTTCAATACCTGGTCTTTGTGGCTGGCGACCAAATGAAGCTGGGACGGGGTTTGGTTGCCGTCACCCATCCAGCCGTGGGTCGTAACGAGATCACTCGTTTGCACCCCTACCCCCCAGCCCGCGGACGCGGGACCCGCCTCACCGCCAAAAAAGTGTGCAATGAGCTGATGGCCAAAGCATATGCCAATGACTTTCTTCTTCGCCTCAATCGCGTGGCGGATAAAGCTCGCCAATCCCCTGATCCAAGGCAGATCGTCATAGACGCTGAGTTTGCAACCCGTAATCAAATACGCATCGCACTCAAGATTATCGGGCAGCGCATGCTGTACATTATAGGTGGTAAAGGTCATCCCAGGGTCTTGCTCACGAAATAGCCCTTCGAACATTTGTGGGTAGTCGCCAAAGCGCGGCTGCAAATCCTCGAGTACCGAGTCGGTTTGTAAAATGCCGAGATGCACAGACATCAATAGATCACCTTGACTTGATTGAAGTCAGACTATTTCAAAATAGCGTTCAAGCTGCCAGCTATTGATGGTGCGATGATACTCGCGAGCTTCCCACGCTCGTGTCATCGCAAAATGCTCGACAAAGGACTCGCCGAACTGCTGCTTGGCGGCCGAAGATGCGGCAAAACGCTGGGCAGAGGACATTAAGTCTGAGGCAAAGTGAAATTCTGGCGATAAATTGTCTTCTGCTTCATAGGCGTTGCCTAGGACCGGCTCATCGGGCATTAGCTGCTCTCGCATGCCGATATCCATTGCAGCTAAGGCTGCTGCCTGCACGAGATAGGGATTAGCGTCCGCGCCACCTACCCGCACCTCAATTCGCTGGCTGTACTGATCACCCGGAATGACGCGAATGGCAGCCGTGCGGTTTTCGACTCCCCAAGTCGCAGCCGTTGGCGCCCAAGCACCCTTCACTAAGCGGGTATAGCTGTTCACGGTAGGCGCAAGCAGAGCCAAAAACTCAGGCAAGTAGCGCTGCAAGCCTGCAACCGCGTGGCGCATTTTTGACGAGATACCCGCTGTCTCTGCACCGTTGTAAAAAATATTCTGGCCCTCTTCATCGCTGAGACTGAGGTGCAAATGACCGCTCTGACCGGGATAGTCCATCGACCACTTCGCCATAAAGGTCGCCAGCATAAGTCGACGTTGAAAGTAGCCTTTAGCAAAGGTCTTGAAGAGGGATGCACGGTCCGCTGCTTCAAGTCCTGAATTGGAGGCCAGTGCGGCTTCCCAGACGCCGGGTCCTGTTTCACAGTGCAGGCCCTCTAGCTCACAATCGATATTTGCGCAGTAGTTCATGAACTCGGTGAATTCTTTGCCGAGCGCGGATGTTCGCAATACCGAGTATCCAAAGTTACCCGGGGTGATTGGCGTGAGGTTTCGATAACCCTTGTCGCGGATGCTATGGGGTGTCTCATCGAAGACGAAAAACTCGTACTCGAACCCCGCGCGCACGCTCAAGCCTTGCTCGGTGAGCCCTTCTAACACCCTGCGCAGTCGGGTTCGCGGACATAACGGGTGGTCGGTGCCGTCACGCTCTACAAACTCAGCAATAAAATAAGGGCATTCTTCCTCGGCTAACCAGCGTTCGCTCTCTACAAGCAGCCGATAACCTGTATCAGGGAAGCCGCTGTGCCAGCCGGTGTAAGTGCCAGCATCGTATAGCTGATCGTCTATGTCCCAGCCGAAGACGCAGTCGCAGAAACCGCCCTGTTTTTGCATTAGGCCAGCAAATTTTTGCAGGCCAACGTACTTGCCGCGTATAACGCCATCAATATCTGTGAGGCCGAGCTTCACCTGGCGAACCCCCAACTCTTGATAGCGCGCCAGTGTCTCCTGTAGTCGCTGTGATGCAGAGGTCGAAGGTTGTTCTGAACTCGTCATGACTGGGAACACTCAGACAATGAAAACCATGTTTTATCATGTGCGCGATACCGATCCTACTTGGTAGACGCGAATATCTCAGTCCGATGCGCAGCTAGCAGTGCCAGTCGTTACGATCTGTCTTGCTACTGTTACCAAATTTCTCAAGCCTGCCTGAGTCAAGTGATTGCAGGCTCTTTTTACACAGACCAGCCCATCATCCTGTGGATAACTTTGAGGATAACTTGCGCGTGAAATGTGTGCAGATTGCCCACCCACGGACAAGAGGCACCACCAAAAAGCTCCAATATCCGAGTTTCTCCATATTTAACAATGATTTATGTAGGTTTATTCGAGCTTGATGGGAAAGAACGCATGCATGTTCGCACTAACAGTTTTCTTGCGTCCAAGTGTGCATAAAAACAGCCTTAAAAGTTAGTGCTTACTAACTTATAACGTCATATTTCTGTAAGAACTTCCGCTCGTCCGGCATTTCTTTCTCACGAATACGACCTGTTAGCAATGCCGTTTTGTCTGGATACTCACCGAAGAAGGTATGCACAGGCATGTTTCTTTGGGACACGCCGACGCCTTGGAACGCGCCATGGGTCGATTGACCCGTCTTAGTGCAGCGCGTTGAAAAGTTTCCGCCGGTACTTTGTGGCCATTTCGTTTCCCTTACCAAGGACGTCGAATATTCGAATCATGGTAAGACGGCCGATATCATCACGGAACTCGCGATCCTCGCGCAAAATGTCTAAGCAACCCTGTAATGCCAACTCGGTTTCGCCGGCAACCATTTGCACGATGGCAAGCGCATAACGAGACTCAAGGTCTTGAGGATTCGCTGCGACCGCGGCCTGCAGATCCTCGGCGCTGTCCATTGCCGCCGCTTCTTCAACAAATTCGAGTCGATTTTGCGGTCGGGCGCGGCCTTCGGTGTCCTCTGGTATGGAGGCCAGTACAGTTCTCGCATCGTCCAAATCGCCCTTACGAATTAGGACATCTGCAAGCTCAATTCTAAGGCCCTGATTATTCGGCTCTTCCTGGATGCTCTGCTGCAATGTGGCGGCGGCGGCAGCGAAATCACCAACCGCGAGCATTTGATCAAGGTTCCCCTGCATGGCCTCAATCGAGGACTGTGTCAGGGCGTCCATCACCGTTCGCAGTTGGGTCTCGTCTATAGGCCCGTCGATCTGCTCCGCGATAGCACCCTTATGAATGATGCGAATACTCGGCAATCCCTGCACCTGCAGCCTGGGCGCCAAGCTCTGGTCCTGGGCAACATCCGATAGCGCGAGCACAGCCTTGCCGTCATAGTCGGCCATTGCCTGTTCCGCCATGACTTTTACCTGAGCGGATTCCGGTACTTGTTCAGCCCAGAACAACAGCACCACGGGCATGTTCTGAGACGCATCGACAACGTCAGACTGAAAATTCTCCATGGAAACATTGATGGACGGCATGAGGTTTATTCCTGGATCGCAATTACTTTGCCCCGACCGCGATAGCGGTGGACGAGGCGTATATTACATCACCTTGTCGAAGGATATCTGGCGCGTAATCGGAGGCTCACCAATCCACCCCTGTCCTTCTCGCTGGGTAGCAATATGCAGGCTTGCGAGCTGGGGCTCTAGCTGGGCAAACAAGGCACTGACTATGCCGACGTCGTTGTTTTGCTCGCTGATGTGCCCTATCACTACATGCAATCCTGGGTGCGCGATTCGATACAGCAACTCAAAGGCTTGGGTATTGGACAGGTGACCGAGATCACCACCAACCCGTCGTTTCAGTGCTGGCGGATAGCTGCCTCGGTCTAACATGCCGCGGTCGTGATTGGCTTCTAGCAGTAAGAAGTCACAGTCAGAGAACTGATCAACCACATGCCCTGTGACACAACCCAGGTCGGACAATACGCCCACACGTTTGCCGTCATGCTCGAAGACGAACTGTGTGGGCTCTCTGGCGTCGTGGGGCACCACGACCGGGTTGACCGTAACACCTGAAAGCTCGAAAGGAACATCGCCATCAAAGGCGTTGCAGGTAAATTCTTGGGGGCCGTTTTTAAGCGTGCCAAAAGAAGCATGGACGGGTATCTGATAGCGATGGCTCAAAGCGGCGACGCCGGCAATATGATCGCTGTGTTCATGGCTAACCAAAATCGCGGTGAGATCTCCGGGACTAAGCTGCAGTCGCGCCAGGCGCTGCTCGGTCTGTTTCAGATTAAACCCGCAGTCCACCAAGAATACGGCGTCGCCTATGGCCACAAGAGTCCCATTACCCCGACTGCCGCTTCCTAAGGATGCTATGCCCACGAGTTAAACCTTGGAATCAAGTTGCAAACTCGCGGATCATAACCAAGATCTCTTGGGCTCTGTCGACATCTGCCATCAGTTTTCCGTCTTGCAGCACGGAGATTTTGTAGCCTTCGCCCTGCTCTGTGGTAATTGCTCCGCTCATCAATAGCGTGACATCGGTTTCGCCCCGAGAGCCACAGGAGAAAGTAATACGGCAGAGGAATCCGC
>JADHNQ010000040.1 GCA_016779425.1 Pseudomonadales bacterium
CCTTGGGCAGTTTGGAGTAGTCGTTTTGCATCTGCGAACCTACTGCCATACCGCGCTGCACGGCGGGTCGCTGGCCAAGTTCGTCAAACCAACGTTTGAAGTATTTGAATTCGCCAATATCCTGGCCCTGCCCTTCCCAATTGATCGTCCATGGATAGCAAATCATGTCGGCGATAGTGTACTCGTCACCGCAAAGGTAACGCTGGTTATAAAGCCTGTTGTTGAGGACCCCGTAGAACCGATTGACCTCGTCAGTAAAGCGGGTAATGGCATAGGTTTGATCGCCGGCATCGTCACCTAGGCGACGAAAGTGCCCGCATTCGCCACTCTTTGGCCCTTGATTGGCCATCTGCCACATAACCCACTGCACGACCTCGTACTTGCCTCTTGGGTCGCTTGGCATGAACTGCCCGGTTTTTTCAGCGATATAGAGCATGATGGCACCGGACTCGAAAACCGACAGAGGCCCTTGGCCATCGGCGGTGTCATGATCTACCAATACCGGCATGCGCGTGTTTGGGTTAATCGCCAAAAACTCCTCAGTGAATTGATCACCCTTGCCGATGTTGCATTCGATCACGCTGTAGTCCAGACCGCATTCTTCAAGCTGAATGGTGACTTTTTTACCGTTGGGCGTCGGCCAGTAGTGAAGATCGAGCATGATGGTTTCCCTGATGTTTGCTTTCGTTGACGCTATTGTGTCATCGCGCGATTAGCCATGACTAGGGAGAGCATTTTGGATACATCACTGAACGGACGCGTCGCACTGATCACCGGCGGCAGCAAGGGCCTGGGCCTTGCCATGGCGAAGGCCTATTTCAGTCACGGTGCCAAGGTCGCACTGTTAGCCCGGGGCGCTGACGATTTGATCGCCGCCGAGACCCAGATACGCGACATGGCCATAGCGGACGAGCACCGAGCAAGCGCGGCGGTAGCGAGCTTTGTCTGTGACGTTACCGACCCAGACGCGATCCACGATACCCACGCCCAAGTTGTCAAAGCGTTCGGCGGCGTCGATATCTTGATCAACAACGCCGGTCAATCAGCCGCCAAACCATTCCTCAAGATCACGGATGAAGAATGGCAGGCAGATTTAGACTTAAAGCTAATGGCCGCCGTAAGGCTTACCCGGCTGGTATGGCCGGCCATGGCGGAGCAACGTTGGGGGCGCGTGATTAATCTGCTCAACATCTATGCCAAGCTACCCGACGCGGGCACAGCGCCAACGTCTATTTCTCGGGCTGCGGGTATGGCTCTGACCAAGGTGCTCAGTGCAGAAGGGGCCTCGGAGAACATTTTAGTCAACGCCATGCTCATCGGATTTATCGAAAGCGATCAAATAAGGCGTCAGCACGAGGACAGCGGTAGCGATCTTTCGCTGCAAGAATTCATCGTCAAAGCCGGGGCACGCCTGCCCATGAAGCGCATGGGACGAGCAGAGGAAGCGGCTGATTTAGCCTTGTTCTTGGCAAGCGAACGCGCCTCCTACCTAACCGGCTGCGCGATCAATATGGATGGTGGCCTGTCTAAGGCGGTATAGGTGTCCTAGTGCAATTGGGTTGTTGAGCGAGCGGGCATGACCTTGCTCAGCCCAAGGCGGACCATATCTTTATGCAAAAAGGCGGTCACTTCTTCAGCCGTATCCATGCGCAGCACCCGCGCCAGCATGCGGCGCGCGTCGCTGCGCTTGATGTTGCGTATGACCCACTTCACCCGCAGCAGGTGCGTGGCGTTCATGGAAAGTACGTGATAGCCCATGGCCATTAGCAGAATCGCGCCTGCTGGCGTGCCCGCTAGCTCGCCACAGATACCCAAGGGTTTTTCTTCGGCGTGGACAGCCCGCGCAACCTCCCGCAGCGCTGCAATGACCGCCGGATGAACCTCTTGGTAGAGATCGGCAACTCTGGGGTTGTTGCGATCGACCGCCAACAAATACTGGGTCAGGTCATTTGACCCGACCGCCATGAAGTCGGCTTCTTTCGCCAGCAGCCGCGCCTGATAAACCGCCGCAGGCACCTCGATGAGCACACCAATCTCCGGGCGTTTAACCTCTACCCCTTCTTCAATAACCTCTGAGTAGGCCTGATCAATCAGCCCCTTGGCCCGGCGAAATTCGGTCAAACTTGAAATCATTGGCAGCATGATGCGCAGAATTCCTCGAAGACCTGCATTGGCTTTAAGCATGGCGCGCACTTGGACTAGGAAAATCTCAGGGTGATCCAGGGTGACGCGTATACCGCGCCAACCCAGAAACGGGTTTTCTTCCTGAATGGGAAAGTAGGAAAGTGCCTTGTCTCCGCCGATATCCAGCGTGCGCATGGTTACCGGACGCGGTTCGAAGGCTTCCATATGTTCGCGATAAAGTGTCCTTTGCTCCTGTTCCGTAGGGAAACGATCCTTGCTCATAAACGGTACTTCGGTGCGAAACAAGCCAATACCCTCGGCGCCCCGGTCTAGGGAGCGCGTGATATCGCCGCTTAGGCCAATGTTCACCCAGAGCTGCACCTGCCATCCGTCACGAGTCACACCCGGCAGCTCTTTTAGGTCATTGAGCTCTTCGGCGAAGACCTGTTCTTGCTGAAGCAACAGCCTGTTTTCTGTTAACCGCGCTGGGCTGGGACGGGTGTACACATCACCGTAGTGGCCATCCACGATCACCTCGGCCCCCTCTAGCTCATAGGCAGGCAGATCGAGCGCCCCCATGACTGCGGGCACGCCCATGGCTCTGGCCAAAATGGCGACATGGGAATTACCCGACCCCCTAAGGGATACCACGCCGCCCAAACGCTCTACTGGTATAGCACCCAGCATGGCCGGGGTTATTTCTTCTCCGACCAATATGGTGTTCTCAGGGTATTGGGTGCGTTGCTCTCGTATACGCTGCATGTACGCGAGCACCCTCACTCCAAGATCTTTGACGTCGGTTCCGCGCTCTCTTAGATAGGGGTCGTCCATCACCTCAAAGCGACGGGTATGCTGACGGATCACCTTACGCAGGGCACCTTGGGCCCACTCGCCCTGGTGGATCTCTTCCCGAATATCTCCAGGCAAGGCGCCATCGTCGAGCATGTGCAGGTAGGCATCGAAGAGGGCTAGCTCTTCTTGGGGCAGGCTGGCCTGGAGACTATCAATGAGTCCGCGTATGTCATTGCGTACCGCCTCGACGGCCCGATCTAACTGAGCAAGCTCGCTAGCTATGTCCTTTGCCGGACGACTGGGGACCGCATCCAAATCCGCGATGGGGTGCATTACCACACCCGTCCCAATGCCGATGCCCGGGGCGCCGGCGAAACCTTTGAAGTGGCCATCTTCAACCGAGCTTAACGATGAATCCGCGAATAGGGAGCTGCCCACAGCCTCTGCATGCGCAACACTGGTCGCAAGCTGCGCCGATAGCGTCACTAAGAAGGCCTCTTCAGCCTCGTCAAACTTGCGCGGCTCTCGCTGCTGTACGACCAGCACGCCCAAGACCCGGCCTTGATGGAGGATGGGTACGCCCAAAAAGGCGTTGAAGGGTTCCTCACCAATCTCTGGCACAAAGTGAAAATTGGGATGACTTGGTGCGGACTCTAAATTCAATGGCTCAGCACGCCGCCCAACCAAACCAACCAGGCCCTGGTCCCGCGCCAACAACACTTCGCCAACTTGCTGGGTATTCAGACCATCCGTTGCCGCGAGCAAATAACCCGCATCGGTGGATGACGACAAATATATCGAGCAAACCTCCGTGCCCAAGGCATCCTTTATATGGGTTGCCAACCGCTTAACCGACACTGCGAAGTCGCCCTCTTGGACAACGTCTTGGACGATTTTTCGCAGGGTGTTAAGCATGGTGGAGGATTACCCTGTGACGGCCTGATTCACCGACTGCACTGCGTTATCCGACGCAAGAGGTAAGTACTGGGCAAGTTCAACAAGCGCCTTGCGATAAACACCCTGCTTAAAGTCCACTACCTGACTGATGGGGTAGTAGTAGCTCACCCACTGCCAATCATCGAATTCGGGTTTCGCGTGAAGATCTAGCTCTATTGCGTCATCCGGCGCGTGCAGCTGCAGCAGAAACCACTTTTGCTTCTGACCCACAAAGCCGGGAGTCGAGTTATTGCGCCGCATATGCTTGGGTAGGCGGTAGCGCAACCAGTCGCTGGTTTGACCCAAAATGGTCACCGCATCGGGCAATAGACCAATTTCCTCGTGCAGCTCTCGATAAACCGCATCTTGAGGGGATTCGCCGGCGTGAACCCCACCTTGGGGAAATTGCCAAGCGTTAAAACCGCCAATCCGGCGGGCCCATAACACCCGACTGGCCGATTCAGGTGTCGGCGGTGTTTGTACCAGCACGATCCCTACATTGGGCCTAAATCCATGCTTGTCGATTGTCGAATCCATAACGATGTCCTCTGCCCTTACTCTACAACAATACGCCTGAGGAACCGGACCTTTCTTGCTGATGGCTTAGCTACTTGCGGGTTGGTGGATCACATCGTATTGCAATCATGAGAACATAGGCACCTCGCCCTCAGCACTAGTGCCACCAGTAAGACACCTGATAAGTATGCAAAACAATCTGCAGCAGGCGACCAGTCTGTATCTCAAACAACACGCTCAGCAACCCGTTCACTGGCAACTCTGGAGCGAAAACACACTGGCGGAAGCGGTCTCTGCCGATCGGCCAATATTCCTCTCGATAGGATACTCGGGGTCGCACTGGTGCCAAGTCATGTCGCGGGAGTCATTCAGCGACGCGGTAACCGCCAACGTGCTGAATCAACATTTTTGTTGCATCAAGGTCGACCGTGAGGAAAGACCCGATCTCGATAAAGTTTATCTCAGCGCCATGCAGCTACTCACCCAGCACGGCGGCGGCTGGCCGCTGAATTTATTTTTAGACCCAAAAACCTTGCTACCGTTTTTTGCGGGCACCTACTTCCCCGCGCAAACCCAGAATGGTCAGCCCGGCTTCGCTGATCTATTGATGCGTCTTTTTGAGGCTTACGACAAAAAGCGCGAAGAGCTGACCAGTCAGAGCGACAAGTTATCCAATACTCTGCAGCAGCTGGCCCCGCCAGCACTAGACCCTGAGCTGACCGATACCGCGCTGATCACCGCCTGCAGGGACGGTCTGGCGGAACGGTTCGACTCCGCCGAGGGCGGGTTTGGCCAAAGTATGAAATTCGCCATGCCCGGCAGCATCGACCGCCTTATCAAACATTGGGCCTATCTACGGCGCGACAAAGCGGCAGACAAAGACGCTTTGGAAATGGTGATGACGACATTGACTCAGATCGCACGGGGGGGTGTTTTTGATCATCTCGGCGGCGGTTTCTTTCGCTATGCACAAGACCGCCAGTGGCGCATTCCTCACTTCGAAAAAGTGCTCTACGACAATGCTCAGCTGCTCAGCGTTTACGCCCAAGCAACGAAACTGGGGGGCGATGCACTGTTTGAAGATGCGCTGACAACCACTGTGGACTGGTTGATGAGAGAAATGCGCGATGACGCTGGCGGTTTTTATGCCAGTCAGGACGGCGCAAGCCTTGGTCAACGAGGCCGCCATTATTTGTGGCGGCGGGAACAGGCGAAGAAGCTACTCGACGAAGATGCCTATCTGCTGATCGAGACACTTTACGCGTTGGACAAGCCTGCGAGTGTCGACAACCACTGGATACTGCATCGCCGCGACTCCTACCGATCGGTAATCGAACGTCTGTCGATGACTCAGAAAACCGGCGATGCTCTGCTCAGTGAGGCCCGGCGCAGACTGCTCGACGAACGCGCACAACGTACACCGCCCATTACCGACAAAAAAATACTCAGCGGTTGGAATGGCCTGCTGATCACGGGTCTGTGTGAATCCTTCGATGCGCTAAGAAACGAGGCCTGGCTCGATACAGCACAAGAAATCGCGGACTTTTTGCGTACCCAATGTTGGAATGGCGAACATTTGAGCGTGTGTTGGCAGGATGGGCGTACCACGGGGCCTGCCTATTTAGACGACTATGCTAATGTGCTGCAAGGCTTGTTGTCGCTGCTTAGCTTTCGCTGGCGGGAATCCGACGCCACCTTCGCTCAAGCCCTGGCGGATACTGCCATCGCTTTGTTCTACGACAACGACAACGGCGGCTTCTACTTCACCCCCGCCGACCAACCTGCACTGATCTTCAAGCCCAAGCCCACCTTCGATGAAGCACTGCCTCCTGGCAATGCCGCTGCGACCCAGGCTTTGCTCAAACTGGGCAAACTATTGGGCAATACCACCTATCTTGATGCCGCGACGAATACATTGCTTTGGGCCAGGGCCATTATGGAGCGCTATCCCGCCAATCACTGCGGGCTAATCACTGCGCTGCAGTCGAGCGCAGAGAACCAAACAGTTGTGCTGCGCGGACCCGTGGATGCGATGGCGCAGTGGCGGGATCAGCTGACGGCTGGCTATCGCCCTTGGCTGAACGTTTATTGTCTGCCCTACGATATTGAGGGACCCACCCCGGACTATTTGCCGGGCCTGGTAAGCACGGTGACGCGGGGCGCAGTCACCGCCTTTGTGTTTAGCGATGGGCGCCCGTCTCAACCGATCGGCGATCTAGCCGAGCTTGAGCGGACTCTCGGTATCGCTTAGCCCGCGCTTATGTCACTCCAGGTCAGATCAAGCTCCCGGGCAGCTTTGACGTCGTCCAAACGCCGAACCGGTGTCGAGTACGGGGCTTGCTTGACGAAGTCGGCATCCTGCAAGGCCTCTTCACGCACGGCAATCATGGCATCAACAAAGGCATCCAATTCCTGTTTGCTCTCGGTCTCTGTTGGTTCGACCAGGAAGCATTCAGGCACCAGTAGCGGGAAATAGGTGGTAGGCGAATGCACGCCGTAGTCCAGCAGGCGCTTCGCCATGTCCATGGCACTTACGCCGAGTTCCTTGTTTTCTTTTTGATAGGTCACGATAAATTCGTGGGTGGCACGTCGTGAGGGATAGGCCAGCTGAAACCCAGCCTTGGCTAAACGGGCAGCCATGTAATTGGCATTGAGTGTGGCGAACTGGCCGACACGATGCATGCCCTCGCGGCCGAGCATCAGCGCGTAAGACAAAGCCCGCAGCAAAATGCCCGCGTTGCCGGCAAATCCAGAGAGAGTACCGATGCTGCCGGGCAAATCGTCTATGCCCATCCAGCGGTAACGGGGGCCGCTTGGTTCTTCCAGCTTCTCTACAACGGGCAGCGGTAGGTGCGGCAGCAGCCGTTCACCCACGCCTACAGGGCCCGCACCGGGGCCGCCGCCACCATGAGGTGTAGCGAAAGTTTTATGCAGATTCATATGCAGTACGTCGAAGCCCATATCGCCCGGCTTCACCTTGCCGAGGATCGCGTTCAAGTTAGCGCCGTCGTAGTACAGCAAACCGCCCGCGTCGTGCACTGTGGCGGCAATGGCCTGAATCTGACGCTCGAATACCCCGCAGGTTGACGGATTGGTCATCATCAGGCCTGCGGTTTGCGGCCCAACTTTTTCCTTCAGCGCCTCAAGATCGACATCACCTTCATCATTGACCGGCACCTCGGTCACCTTGTAACCGCACATCACTGCCGTCGCCGGATTGGTGCCATGGGCGGCCGTGGGCACGATGATCTCTGTTCGCGCGTCATCCCCGCGAGCCTCGTGATAAGCACGGATCATGGCCACGCCGGCGAATTCACCCTGAGCACCGGCCATGGGCGCAAGGGAAACACCCTGCATGCCGGTAACGTCTTTGAGGATTTCTTGCAGGTCGTGCATACAGGCTAGATGGCCTTGACTGGCGGCTTCCGGCGCCAGCGGATGACGGCCCAGGAAGCCAGGCATGCTAGCCGCCTTATGGGCGCCCCGCGGGTTGTACTTCATGGTGCAGGAGCCCAACGGATAGAACATGGTGTCGATGGCGTAGTTCTGACGCGAGAGATTCGTGAAATGACGCACGGCTTGCAGTTCGGAAACCTCTGGCAACCCCGGTGCGCTCACGCGCAGCAGCGCTTCGGGAATGTCTGCCAAACACTCGGTTTGGGTATTGTCGACTCGTTGAGCCGTCGCACGGCGTCCTTGCAGGCTCAGCTCGAAAATGGACTCACCCTGCTGCTTTGCACCAACCGCCTTTTTCAGTGGCGCGGTATCTGTATTGACGATGTCCACTTGGCTCATGATTTTGCTCCTGCTGCACTGGTAATGGCTTGGTCAAAAGCGGCGACGTATTGATCCATTTCTGCCTCGGTGCGTTTTTCTGTGACGGCGATCAGCAGTCCATACTCTGCTGCCGCAAGAGTATTGCTGGAGAAGTCGGCAAGATTTAGTCCCGCCAAAATCCCCTGCTTCATCATTGGCTCCATGACCTGTTCGGCGGGCACCGGCAGTTTGAGCGCAAATTCATGGAAGGTTGGTCCTGGGAAGAGGTCGCTGACGCCCTCGACCTGAAGCAGCCGCTGGCGAAGGGCATTGGTTTTGCGATGGCAGTCAAGGGCAGTTTCACGGATGCCCTGCGGCCCCATCAGGCTCATGTAAATAGTACCCGCGGTCACCAGCAAGCCTTGGTTCGTGCAGATGTTCGAGGTTGCCTTCCCCCGTCGGATGTGCTGCTCGCGCGCCTGCAAGGTCAGCGCATAGCCCACTCGGCCCTCTAGATCTTCGGTGCGCCCGATAATGCGCCCCGGTAGCTGTCGCATAAAGGCGCCTCGGGAGCAGATGAACCCAAAGGACGGACCACCCGACGCCATGGGCACACCGAAGGGCTGACCATCACCCACGGCAATGTCTGCTCCGTCCTCGCCCCATTCGCCCGGCGGCTTCAAAATGCCCAGGCTCATGGGGTTAACAACCGCAATGACTAAGGCTCCCTGTGCATGGGCCCAATCAGTGATGGCGTCGACGGCCTCAAGGCCACCGAAGAAGTTTGGCTGCTGCAGGATCAGTGCGCTGGGCGGCGTGTCGGTGATCAAGGCATCAAGGCTTGCAGGATCTATTCGACCGTTCTCGTCGCAGGCGATAGGCGCGATTTCGACATTTTGATTGCGCACGATGTTCCGCGTGGTTTGGGTGTAATGCGGGTGTACTGATTCGGCCGCCAGCACTCGGCCGGCTTTGTTTTTCTTGTTCGCGCGCACAGCCATTAATACAGCTTCCGCTAAGCCGCTGGCGCCGTCGTATACCGACGCATTGGAGACATCCATGCCGGTAAGCGACGCCATCATAGATTGGTATTCGTAAATGAGTTGCAGGGTGCCTTGGCTAGCTTCCGCCTGATAGGGCGTATAGGCGGTCATAAATTCGCCGCGAGCGGTAAGGTCCCATACCGCAGAAGGGATATGATGATCGTAGCTGCCACCACCGAGGAAACAGGTATACCCCTGGTCTTGCTCCGCGCGATGGGCCATGTACTGCAGCATGGCCATCTCGCTCATCCCTTCCGGCACGCTGTCCAGTCGATCGCTGACAAGTTCCGCCGGAATTTCATCAAATAACGCGTCGAGTTGTTCAATACCGATAACCTTCATCATGTCGTCGACATCGGCTTGGGTATGAGGAATAAACGGCATACGCACTCCTGCTTATTTTAATTGATGGCTAAACACCATGGATCGTCAATCACGCTTGGGCGGCCTAACACGACAGACGAGCCGCATATGATGGTGCCGTCGGGCTACTCCCAGCGGCAGTATTTCACCCTTCTTCGGCGCAGACCTCAGCGTAGGCTTCGGCGTCGAGCAAGTCATCGAGATCCGCGGGATCCGTTGGCGTCAGCTTGAAAAACCAGCCATCGCCGTAGGGATCTTGATTCACGGTTTCCGGTGTATCCGTTAAATCGTCGTTTACGGCGCAAATAGTTCCGCCAACTGGCGCATAAATATCTGAGGCCGCCTTAACCGACTCCACGACGCCAGCCTCATCTTGCGCACTGACTGTCAAACCAATTTCGGGCGCTTCGATATAAACCACATCACCCAGCGCACTTTGGGCGTGGTCACTAATCCCCACGGTTACCGTGCCGTCCTCTTCCAGTCGGGCCCATTCGTGCGTTGCCGCGTACTTTAGCTCTGCAGGGATATCACTCATGAGAGGCTTGCTCCTTAATCCAAAACTCGTCGTCCTCATGCGAAAGGACTTACTTTTTCTGACGCCTCGCGCCGTATCTTGTGACAAACACCTGGCTAGTCCCAGACATTATTTGATCTCTAATTGACCAGAATCTTACCCTTTCGAACGAAGGGTGGTTTTACCAATCGTGCCCTCTTCAATGACCCTCTGATCTCTACAGAACAGTCATCACCGGCCTTGGCTGGCACCCGAGCCAAACCGATACTCCGCTGCATTGTCGGCGAATAAGTGCCACTGGTGACCACACCCGGACCGGCGTCGGTTTCCACACTCTGATCATGCCGAAGCACGCCTTTTTCTTCTAGGATGATGCCCGTGAGCTTCTCCATTGGCGCCGCTCGTTCCGCCTGCAGGGCGTGCCGGCCAATAAATCCTCGCGCCACCGGTTCCCACGCAACGGTCCAACCAATATTGCTGACATAGGGCGAGGTGGTTTCATTCATGTCTTGGCCATACAGATTCAGGCCTGCCTCTAGCCTCAAGGTGTCCCGGGCACCCAAGCCCGCGGGTCTTACACCCTCATTCAACAGGGATTGCCAGAGCGCAAGGCCCTGATCAACCGGCAACATGACTTCAACGCCATCTTCACCGGTATAGCCGGTGCGTCCGATAAGCCAGTCACCGTGGGCGGCGGCGAAAAAAGGTTTGATGTTCAGCGCTGCTAGATCTGTAGCAGCAAGCAATTTGTTGATTGCCTCGGGACCTTGCACCGCCAACATAATCTGGGGTTTGTGCTCAATACGCATGTTGGTCATAGACTGGGCGTCGAACCAGTCGAGCATTTTTTCTCGAGTGGATGCGTTGACTACGACGCGAAAACCCTTGGGCAGGCGATAAACAATAAGATCGTCGAGGATGCCGCCGTGAGCATTGAGCGCCGCACTGTAAAGCGCCTGATACTCTGCAAGGTTGGTAACATCGTTAGCGATCACCTTGCGCAGAAAGGCTTCGGCGTCCGGGCCATCGATATCAACAATGGTCATATGCGACACGTCGAACATGCCGGCATCAGTTCGAACTGCCGTGTGTTCTTCGATCTGTGATCCGTAGTTGACCGGCATCACCCACCCGGCGAAGTCGACCATTTTGCCGCCAGCCGCAATATGTGCCTCGTAGAGTGGAGTCCTGTCTGCCATGTTTTATCGCCTTCTGCTCAGCAGGCTATCTTACCGTAGCGGTTCACAAATACCCTGAAGTACCTTCATTCGATTATTGCAGTCCTTTCAGGCCGATACATTGTGAAGCCCGGTCGCTTCTTCAATGGCCTTACGCTGAAGCCAGCGCCGGCGTCCAAACCAATCAACGCCCGCGTTGCGCAGCAAGCTCAGCCAGGGATCGTCCTGGGCATATAACCGCCGCAGCCCGTCAAGGCTGCGCAAAACCAGCTCAGAGCGCAGCAATCGCTGGCGCGCGTATTTATCCCATAGACCGCTAACACCAAGATCTTGCCCCGGTTTCACGACGCGAAGCATTTCCTGCAAATCTTCAAATCCCAAGTTCACCCCAAGGCCCGCCAAGGGATGGATAACTCGAAGCGCATCGCCCAACAGTAGTACGCGCTCATGGGGATAGGCTGTCGCTGCCAGCTGCTGATGCAGTGAGAATACCTGTCGCGGTCCCACTGCCTGCACCTCACCTAGGCAGCCTTCACTGGCGCGTGTTAGCACGCGACAAAACTCAGCATCGGTTAGGGCTATTCGGGCCTCGGCGTTGGCCTCGGACTGAGACCAAACGATTGAACAAAGATGCGGATCTTTGCTTGGCAATAGGGCCAAGGGGCCGTCGAGCAGGAATCGCTGCCATGCGGTATGACTGTGGGAATTCTGGGTGCGCACGACAGTGGTCAGCGCCATCTGTCCGGTTCGCCAGTGACGTAGCGG
>JADHNQ010000041.1 GCA_016779425.1 Pseudomonadales bacterium
CCGGGTATGTTGTCAACGGTGTCTCCCATCAGTGCCAGATAATCAACGATCAGCTCCGGTCCCACACCAAATTTCTCCTTGACGCCCTCAGCATCCATGGTGGTTTCCGTCATGGTGTTTACCAGGGTGACAAAGGGCGTTACCAGCTGAGCCATATCCTTATCACCGGTAGAAATCACGGTCTCGCGCTGCAGGACGGTTGCTTGAGCAGCATAGGTGCCAATGACATCGTCTGCTTCCACTCCCTCAACGCTGATCAGCGGCAGGCCCATGGCTTTGATCATCTCGTGAATGGGTGCAATTTGTTCGCGAAGGTCGTCGGGCATCGCACTGCGGTTGGCCTTGTACTCGCTGTACATTTCATCGCGAAAGGTCTTTCCCGGCGCATCGAAGACTACGGCTAAGGGGCTGTTTGGATAGTCCTTGGCGAGCCGGCGCAGCATGCTAATAACTCCGCGTATCGCACCAGTCGGGTGACCGGTAGTACTACGCAGATCGGGAAGGGCGTAGAAGGCGCGAAACAAATACGACGAACCGTCAACCAGCACTACTGGCCCTTGGTGTTCTGGCAACTTGGGGGTTACATTATCCGCCACTCTTGGCTCCCTTTATCTCGCAATCTAGTCGGTATGATTATGGCCTTACTTTCCCTGTTATCACCACACAGGCAAAACGTGGCGATGAAAGCTGTGATGGTGTTCGTGATCGCCGTTGCCATCGCCGCCATGCCGCGACTGGCATCGGCCCAGCGGGGGCCTGACGTGGTGATCATCGCGGAAGAAGACAAGATGATTTACGAATTTCGGCAGAACGGTGAGTTACGCATGATCCGGATCGTGCCGACATTCGGCAAGCCCTACTATCTTGTACCGGCTGACCCCACCAAGGGTTTTGGAGACCTGCAGCGAGTAGACGCCTTAGTGCCTAGTTGGGTCCTATGGGAATTCGACTGAGGCCTACCGCGCTCGCAGCAGATACAGCCCAAAGTAGTTGCTGTCATCTAACCACTGGCGCTGAATATCGAAGCCAGCTGATCCAGCCAACTGCCCAAATTCTGCTGGCGTATATTTATAGGAGTTTTCAGTATGCAGGCGTTCACCCGCGCAGAAGTGAATATGCTCACCACAAACATCTACCCGTTGATCTACCAGACTGCGCAAGAACATCTGAATACAGCCATAGGATTCGTTGTAGTGGGCTTCATGGGCGAATGCCTGGGGGTCAAAGTCTGTATTAAGCACGCGGTTAAGATGAACTAACGCATTCAAGTTGAATTGCGCGGTCACTCCTTCTGGGTCGTTGTAAGCCAGTTCCAGCGTCTTCGTATCTTTCTTGCAGTCCACGCCAATGAGCAGATGGCCCCCGCTGCCTAGGGTGCCTGCAACCCGGGCAAGGAACGTCCGGGCCGGTTCGGGTTCAAAATTACCGATGCTGGAGCCAGGAAAAAATCCCACCCGGTGCATACCATCGGTCTGTGGTGGCAGCGCAATGGCTTGAGAAAAATCGGCACAGACCGGAAAAACATGCAGCGCGGGGAAGTCCTCGGCCAAGGTCCGAGCATTGTGAAGCAAGAAATCTTTCGAAATATCAATGGGGACATAGGCGCTCGGCGACAGGGCTTGCAATAGCTTGCGAATTTTTAACGATGAGCCGCTACCGTACTCAACCACGCAACTATCGAGCCCAATGGTTTGCGTAATTTCTTCCAAATGAGCGTCGAACAAACCCAGTTCAGTTCGTGTCGGATAATAGGCGTCTAATCGCGTTATGGCCTCGAATAGCTGAGACCCCCGCTCATCATAAAAAAATTTGGGGGAGAGTTTTTTCGGCGATTCCCGCATCCCGCTGCACACTTCGGCAGTCATGTCGTCCATCGGGGGATGCAAATCATAGAACGCAAACTGCTGGTCTGGGGTACTCATAAGTCTCTCGCCAATCGAACACCACTGAACTGCCACCGATCCTTCGGGTAGAAAAAATTGCGGTAGCTGGGGCGAATATGATCTTTCGGGGTGGCGCAAGAACCGCCACGCAACACCCACTGGCTGCTCATGAACTTGCCATTATATTCGCCCAATACGCCGGGCAGGGGTTGGTAGCCGGGATAGGGGCCATAATGACTGCTCGTCCACTCCCAAACATCGCCGAACATCTGTGAGTGACCGGTGCTTCGCGGCTGCGGATGCAGAAGATTTCGTTCCGCAAAATTTCCCTCTAGCTCTGCGTCAAAACTTGAGGCCAGCTCCCATTCAAATTCTGTTGGAAGCCGGGCATTCGACCAAGCAGCAAAGGCAGCGCTTTCATACCCGCTGACATGCACGACGGGGGCGTCAGAAACGAGGGGATAGAGACCGTCCAAACGATATTCCCACCAAGCACCATCTCGCCAATGCCAGTAAAGAGGATGATCCCAGCCCTGCTGCTGACGCTGTGACCAACCTTCGGACAACCACAATTCCGGACGGTGATAACCACCGTCTTCCATGAAGGTAAGGTACTCTTCATTTGTGACCAATCGATTTGCGAGTGAAAACGGAGCCAGATAAACCCGATGCCTGGGCAGCTCGTTATCAAAGCAAAAGCCAGCAGGCGCTCCTATCTCTATTAGGCCAGGTTCATAGTCATTGAAAGTAAGCGCTGTCTGCAAAGGCGAGTGTTCGTCAGCTGGGTCAGGTGAATCGATGAGCGGCGGGCACAAAGGGTTGTGGCCGAAATTGTACTTAATATCTGTTAACAATAATTCTTGATGCTGCTGCTCGTGATGCAAACCCAACTCCAATACCTGTCGGATGGTCTGCTGATCTTCCTCAGACATCGGCGCTGCAATCAGGTTGCATAACCCCTCATCCACGAAGGCTCTATAAGACATTATCTGCGCTACGGTTGGCCTTGAAAGATTGCCGCGCTTATCCCGGGGGTAGGGCTCACCAACACCGTTATAGTAGGAATTGAACAGGTGCTCAAAGTCCGAATGAAATACAGGTTCTGCGGGTAAAAACCGCTTGATCAGGAAGGTTTCAAAGAACCAGTTGGTATGAGCGAGGTGCCACTTTGGAGGGCTCGCATCTGGCATCGGTTGCACCCCGAAATCTTCGATTTCGAGATGCTCGCATATCCATTGGCTACGTTGGCGCACCCTCTGCACGTCTGACAATAGCGCCTGGAGACGTTCCGCCGTTTGCGCGGGTAGAGTACCTGGAGAGTTGCCAACCACGGTTATAGTCGCCCTTATCGGGGGTGCCGAGTTTTGCTGCAACGGCCCAACCAATCCCCGCCAAGCTGCCAGCGAGTTAGAACTGAGACGCTAGTGTTTGGAACGTGAGCCTAATGGTCTCGGGGTCGTGTGGCAACTTAATGAAGCCGTGATAGTGGCCCCTGGGATTGATGATGACGATGTTGCCTGTGTGATCGACGGTATAAGCATCGGCTGCGACATCAGCAGCAGCACTTCCGAGGGGTGCAGGTTCCGCCAAGGGTACCTTTGCGAACGCGACGTTGACTTGGGTCGTTAGCCCGACCAAGTCTTCTCGTGGACCCGTGACGCCTAAAAAGCGGGGCGAGAACGCGGTTGCGTACCTGGCCAGGTTCTCGATGCTATCTCGCTCTGGATCCACTGACACAAGAATGCCCTGAAACTGTTCCGCCAACTCCGGGTCGCTGGCTTGCAGCTGTCGATCTACTGTACCCAGGACTGACATACTGGTTGGACAAACGTCCGGACAGCTTACGAAGCCAAAAAACACGAAGCTCCAGCGGCCATTTATGCTGGATCGATCAAATTTCTTACCCATGTGATCTGTAAGTTCGAAAGCGGCAATATCTCTGGGAGTCGGTAGCAAAAAAACGCCCTTACTGCGCATCTCCTCAACAGACAGCTGCGGTACACGCAGGACGCTGATGACAAACATGACTAACACGATGCCAATAAAGACTAGGCAAAGAAGTACGGTGCTTTTGATCGTGCTCATAAATTAGGCCGATAGTGGGGTCATTTCGATGGGTGCAGTGCTACTGACACCAAGAAACAGATAGTGATCTACCAGCATGACCAAAAAGAGTGCCCCGAGGTAGAGGATCGAATAGCGGAATGTTTCCATCGGTGCTTTGTCGTTGTTATTTCGGATCAATACGATCGCCCAATAGAGGAAACCGGCCCCCAAGGCTAACGCACCCGCAAGATATAGCGGGCCAGACATCGCGATTACGAAGGGCAGAACTGATGCGACGACCAGCAAAATTGTGTAGAGAAGAATATGCAGCCGAGTAAAGGCCTCACCATGAGTCACCGGCAGCATTGGCATTCCCACGTCGGCATACTCGTCCTTGCGTTCCAGCGCTAATGCCCAAAAGTGCGGTGGCGTCCAGGCAAAAATAATGAGCACGAGCAATAAGCCGCCAGGATCGATGCTGTTAGTGACAGCAGTCCAGCCGAACAACGGTGGCGCTGCGCCAAAGAGGCCGCCAATAACAATATTTTGAGGTGTCGCGCGCTTGAGGTAGAGGGTATAGATCAGGCCGTAACCCACCCAAGACGCTAGGTTTAACCATGCAGTAAGCGGGTTCACTAAGAACCAAAGCAGCGCAATACCCAGCACGCCGGTGATGGCGGCAAAAATAATGGCTTGGCTATTCGTGACCCGACCCGTGGCGACCGGGCGACTTTCGGTACGCGCCATCTTCGCATCGATATGTTGATCTGCCACATGATTGACGACTGCGGCAGAGCCCGCAACGAGGGCAATGCCTAGGCTTGCGTACAACACCAAATCCAGGGGCACAGCATTAGGTGTTGCCAAAAACATCCCTACGACCGCGCATAGGAGCATTAGCACCACGACCCGGGGTTTGCACATTTCCAGATAATCGTGCCACGTCGCACGCAAGGCTAATTCACTCATAGTAGGGCGTTACAGTGTTAAGACTGTACGGTTCTTAAACGAGGCGCGAAGTTTATCGTAACCAGTACTAGCAGCAAGAGCGCACCCACGGTGTTATGAGCTGTGGCATTAAGTAGCGGAAGCACCCACACCACGTTGAGTATGCCTAGGGTGATTTGTGCGACTAAGGCTGCGAGCAACGCATAGCCTACTACAGCCACCTGCCGGACAACCTGCAGAATCAGGCCGCCGACTACGAAAAGAACAATGATTGCACCGATTCTATGTACCCAATGAATGGCTGTACGCGCTTCACTTGTCATGATGCCGCCCAGGTAATTGGGCCCTACGCTTTGGAAGATGTTAAATCCCTGCTGCAGGTCCATTGGCGGTGAGTAGGTACCATCACAACTGGGAAAATCGTAGCAAGCCAGCGCGGCATAGTTAGATGACACCCAACCACCCAGCATGATTTGCAGCACGACAACGACAAAAGCGACTCGCGCTAGGAGAGTTGGGGCCGGAAGTGCAGCAACAATCTGCGATAAGCCCCCCTGTCGCAGATACAAAAGCCAGATCAAGCTAAGTGTAGTAAAGCCGCCCAATAGATGCGCCGTAACCACCTGAGGCCAGAGTTTCAGCGTCACTGTCCACGCGCCAAATGCCGCCTGACAGAGAATAATAACCATTAGCACAGAGGCCAGGGCGAGGGGAGTATCCTCGCGTTCTCGTCCTCGGTAGGCCATCACCAGCATTGAGAACACCAACACCAACAAGGCACCGGCAATGTATCGGTGGCCCATTTCCCACCAAGCTTTAACGAATTCAACAGGTGCACCCGGATATCGGGTTTCAGCCAATTGGACCTCTTCTACTTGGTCCGGAACGGTCAGAAAACCGTAGCAACCCGGCCAGTCAGGGCAGCCTAATCCGGCGTCTGCTAGTCGGGTATAGGCGCCAACTGAAACCACCAGCAAGGCAAATAGAACGCCAAAGCCCGCGAGCTTTTTAATTTGTGCATTAACCAATTTGAGAAACCTTCAATAGACGTTTGAGATCCGCTAGCAGCAGCTTCGGATTGATATCGATCGGATAAAAAAACACCAGATTGCCATTCGGATCTACGATATAGATGCCTTCATCCATCATTCCACCGCCAGCACTGATACGAACCAAGTCCGGCTGATCTTCCGGGGGTACAAAGCCAGCGCCAGTCGTTAAACCACGACGCACGCGCTTTGCCTCTCGATTGAGCAATATGTGGGCAGCCCTAAGCTTCTGCAATGCCTGCTCGCAGCTCTCGGAGCACTGGTCACTTACTGTCCAAAGCCACCACTGCCCAGAGGTGTCTAGGGGTACATTTTCAGTCGTGCGCCAATCAAGCTGCTGCACGGTCACCGGCGGCTGTACAAAGGAACCATTGTTTGTCGTGCCCCAGCTTGAACCGCCCTTGGCCGAAAAAAACAGCAGGTACGATCCACCAAGGGAGAAGGCAGCCATGACTAAAATAATAGTTAGCTGGCGTCTTCCGGTATTTTTTGTCGTCTGCTGCTGCATTATTTGTACTCTTTTCGTCTCTCAATGGTCGCCAAGATCGTCGTTTTTCGCGCTTTGCACTTTCGCCAAAGCACTGAATCCGAGAAATAAATACCCTAAGACCAGGGCAGTCGCGAGCCCAAACCATGTCGCCGCATAACCCCTGTGTGTATCGTCGGATAAGCGCGAGGCAAAGGGCGCAGGCTCTAACACGCCAGGTTGACCCGCCTCCAAACGAAGCTCTGCAGGCCACGCCGCCGCTGCAACTGCCATACGCGAGATGTTCACCCGCTGAATACGTTTAGGCCAATCGCCCGACCACGCTTGTGGTCCCCATGCCGGGATGAGACCCAATTCGGGCCACACGGTAGCTACCAGGGCCACCGGTTCGTCAGGCAGTGGTATTGCCGGTAGTCTGTCCCGGGTTGTGGATGCAATGAAGCCGCGGTTAATCAGCACTCGGCCGATAGACGCATCATCGAAGACCTGGAAAACCCAATAACCGGTCTTCCCTCTCGACACTTGATTATCTACTAGAAACGTTTCCGGCTGATAACGTCCGTTTAATTTCAAAGCTTGAAAGGGCTGAGACATCACATCAACACTAACGGGCTTGGGCAATTCGGTTAGCTTCTCCAAATACTGACTTTCTAAATCGCGCTTGAGCGCACCCCGCTGAACCTGCCAGTTACCGAGACTGAGCAACAGCGGCAACATCACGATGACGAAAGCTGTCATCCGCCAACCTGGGGTGAACTTCTTCATCACTCGACAATCACAGGCCGCTGATACAATGCGTTGATTCCAAGTTGGAGCGCCCTCACAGTGCTTAAAGTCATCATCGTTATTTTACTGATTTGCGTCATTCTAAGTTTGATGAGCGGGTTGGTGTTTTTGTTCAAAGATACTGGAAAGCCTGATAGTCGCAGATTGTGGTACGCGCTTGGGGTGCGCATCACCTTTGCAACATTACTGCTGATTACAATCGGCTATGGTTTTTATACCGGTGAGCTGCGCATGGGTATTAACGCGCCTTGGCATGGCGCTAGCGCTGCGGAATCCGTCGCGCCAGCGGCTCCCTAATGCCGACAATTTAAGTGGCAACAACCTAGGTGCCAACCATCTAGGTGCTATCGATCTAAGCGGCATATCTGAACTTCAAGCTGCAATAAAAAAAGGGGCTTACGCCCCTTTTTTGTATCGCGGCGCGGAGTTTAGACAACGTATACGAATATAAAGAGCCCTACCCAAACCACGTCGACAAAGTGCCAATACCAGCTAGATGCTTCAAATCCAAAGCAATCCTTGGGCGAAAAGTGTCCTTTCATGGCGCGAAACAGCTGAATCAACAGCATGAATGTGCCCAGAGTAACGTGAAAACCGTGGAAGCCCGTCAAAATAAAGAACGTCGATCCGTAGATTCCGCTGCCAAGCGTCAACCCAAGATCCTGATAGGCGTGAATATACTCGGCTACCTGAAGTACCAAAAATACTAGACCCAGCAGCACAGTGAATCCTAGCCAACCAATCAGCTTTTGACGGTTCTCAGCCTTAATCGCATCGTGAGCAAAGTGTACGGTGACACTAGAGCTCAGAAGAATCACTGTGTTGTAAAACGGCAGGTAAGCACCCCAAGCGCTAACGTCTGTTACACCTGGCGCCTCCATACTTTGAACAGGATTGACAAACAACGCGGAGTCTGGATTTTGGACCACTGGCCAAGTCGCCTCGAACGCAGGCCACAGGTAATTGGTGATACCTTTGTCGCCTTCACCGCCAAGCCATGGCACCACAAACGTTCGAACGTAGAACAGCGCCCCAAAGAAAGCAGCGAAGAACATGACCTCAGAAAAGATGAACCAACCCATGCCCCAAATATAGCTGCGCTGCACTGCTTCGTTATTCAAGCCCGCGGTGTTTTCTTCGATGACCTTGGCAAACCAGCTGTATAGCACTAAGGATACGATGACAAAGCCGATCAACGACTGAGTCGAATCCCCAGAACCACCAGCGCTTACATCGTTTAACCAGCCTGCAAGGCCGGTAACCGTCAGCATAAGGCCGAAGGCTAAAAATACGGGATACCAGCCGGACTCTGGTACGAAATATATCGACTTATCGACCTGTGCCGAACTCGCCATGAGACTCCTCCACTAACGTTTTATTAGCCACCTACGGGAGGCAACTGATCTTCCACTGGGCTTCCCGAGATGGTTGAAATGTCCACTCGATCGGTAATGTCGAACAATGCATAGCTCAGATTGATTGAACCCACATTTTTCGGCAGTTCACGACCGACAATAAAGCGCATCGGCATTTCCACTTCTTCTCCAGGCTGAAGCAACTGCTGTTCAAAGCAAAAACACTCAGTCTTGTGGAAAAACTCTGTTGCCGATATCGGCACAAGAGATGGGATTGCTTGCGCAACCATGGGTTTGCTCGTCGTGTTTTTTACAAAAAAACTAACGGTTTTAGCCTCGCCAGGGTGGACCCTCACCGCACCCTTACCCGGCCAAAACTGCCATGGCATACCTTCGTTGGTATTCGTTAAAAAATTTACCTTAATCAGGCGCGAGCGATCTGGCTCGACGCTCGCCTCCTCGTAAACATAGGGCCCTCCGGTCTTGCCGTTGAGGCCCGTAATCTCGCAAAACAGATCATATAGGGGCACCAACGCGAAAGCGAAGGCACTCATGCCTATGACGATCAAGGACAGCCGTTTGACTGTCCTTGTGATCTGCGTTTGTTGCGATTGCTGTGACATGCTCAATCCGGGTTAGCCCAGCACCTCTTCGTCTTTCACCACAGGTGGGTGGGTAAAGGAGTGATATGGGGCCGGCGATGGGAGTGTCCATTCCAAACCTTTCGCGCCCTCCCAAGAGCGTCCTTCAGCAGGCTGTCCAGAACGAATCGATTTAATGATTACGTACAGGAAGAACACCTGTGACAAACCAAATATGAAGGCCCCAACGCTGGAAATCATGTTGAAATCAGCGAACTGTAGCGGGTAGTCGGGAATACGACGAGGCATGCCCGCTAGGCCTGAGAAATGCTGCGGGAAGAAAGTGACATTCACTCCAACGAATGACAGCCAGAAGTGGATTTTGCCCAGAGTTTCGTCGTACATCTTGCCAGTCCACTTGGGGAACCAAAAATAAACCGCGGCAATGATTGAGAACAGCGCTCCAGGAACCAACACGTAATGGAAGTGCGCGACCACAAAGTAGGTGTCGTGGTACTGATAATCCACTGGCGTTATTGCGAGCATAAGACCAGAGAACCCGCCCATGGTGAATAGAACCACGAAGGCTATGGCGAAAAGCATTGGCGTTTCAAAGGTCATGGATCCGCGCCACATGGTCGAAATCCAGTTAAATACTTTTACCCCGGTTGGCACAGCAATCAGCATCGTGCTGTACATGAAGAACAGCTGGCCCGCCAAGGGCATACCTACCGTGAACATGTGGTGTGCCCACACAATAAAAGACAGGAAGGCGATGGAAGCGACGGCGTAAACCATGGAGGTGTAGCCGAACAATCGCTTACGCGCGAAGGCAGGAATAATGTGCGACACGATGCCGAAAGCCGGCAAGATCATGATGTACACCTCCGGATGACCGAAGAACCAGAAGATATGCTGGAACATAACCGGGTCACCGCCACCTGCTGCATTAAAGAAGCTGGTATTGAAGTGAATGTCGAAGAGCATCATGGTCACCGCGCCAGCCAACACAGGCATAACGGCAATCAGAAGATAGGCGGTAATCAACCAAGTCCAAACAAACATGGGCATCTTCATGAGTGTCATGCCTGGTGCCCGCATGTTCAAAATAGTCGCAATGATATTAATGCTGCCCATAATGGAAGAAGCACCCATCAGGTGGACGGCAAAAATAAAGTAAGTAACCGAAGGCGGCGCATAGGTTGTGGAGAGTGGTGCATAGAACGTCCAACCGAAGTTAGGACCGCCACCTTCCATGAACAGCGTCGATATCATCATGCCGAAGGCAAATGGCAGTATCCAGAATGACAGGTTGTTCATCCGCGGTAGCGCCATGTCCGGCGCGCCGACCTGCATGGGAATAAGCCAGTTAGCCAAGCCGACAAAAGCCGGCATAATGGCCCCGAATACCATGATCAACCCATGGTTCGTGGTCATTTGGTTAAAAAATTCTGGCTGCACGAACTGCAGGCCTGGCTGAAAAAGCTCCGCTCGAATGACCAGGGCAAGCACACCGCCCACCAAAAACATGGCAAAACTGAACCACAAATACAGGGTACCAATGTCCTTATGGTTGGTCGTGAACAACCATCGCTTCAGACCTTTTGCTGGGCCATGGTCGTGGTCGTCGTGATGATCTGCGTGAATAACTTCGCTCATGACTATTCCTTACTGACCGTTAGATAAATTAATGACGTCTTGCGGCTGGGTCATATCGCCCACGTCGTTGCCAAAGGCATGGCGCTGATAGTGCACGACTGACGCAAGCTGGGCTGGGTCAAGTTGACGACCGAAAGCTTGCATTGCCGTGCCGGCCACACCGTTGATCACCAAATCGAGATGCTCACCCTTGGGACCTTGCGCAATTGCGGATCCTGCAATCGCTGGGAAAACCGGTGCCACACCTTCTCCATTCGCTAGATGACAGGACGCGCAGTATGTACCGTAAACACTTTCACCCTGTGCCATTAGCTCTTCGTGAGTCAGAGCATCGCCCATGGTTTCTTGACGAGCCATGTCTAATGACACTTTTGAGGCATACCATGCATCAAATTCCGCCTCGGGCATGACCTCGACAACAATCGGCATGAACCCATGATCCTTTCCGCAGAGCTCCGTACACTGACCGCGATAAATGCCCGGCTCCTCAACAATTGTCCATAGCTCGTTCAGCATCCCTGGTACAGCATCACGCTTGATGCCGAAATCTGGCACCCACCATGCGTGAATCACATCTTCCGCAGTGATCAAAAAACGCACTTTGCGGTTGGTTGGTATACGTAAATGTTCGTCTACCTGAAGGAGGTAATTTTCACCCTTTGAGGACTGGTTATAGATTTCTTCTCGAGGTGTGGACATGACCGAGAAAAAGGACAGGGTATTGTTATAGTCATCATCGAGGTACTTGTACTGCCACTTCCATTGGTAGCCGCGCACCTCGATTGACATATCTTCCCCACCGGTATCGTACATTGCGATCAACACCTGGGTTGCAGGAATTGCCATAACGATGAGTATGATCGTCGGCACAATCGTCCAAGCAAGCTCGAGCTTCGTGCTCTCGTGGAACGTAGCAGGCTCCGCGCCTCGAGACTTGCGATGACTAAATACCGACCAAAAGAGTACCCCGAACACCACAACCCCAATGGCTACACAGATCAGGAAGATGGTCATGTGCAAGTCATAAACTTGGCGACTGATGTCCGTGACACCCACACGGAGATTGAGTTCGTCCGCAGCGGCAAGACCCGCTAACAGCAACGACGTCATCCCTACTAGGGTGCGCATAAACTGATGTTTCATTTGCTCTGTCTCTCTCACTAAATTCGCGATGCCATAGCCACC
>JADHNQ010000042.1 GCA_016779425.1 Pseudomonadales bacterium
GAGATGTCACGGTCAGCGGTCGCTGGCAGTGGGGATCGGGTACCCAAAACGCGAACTGGATTTTGGGCGGCAGCCTAGTCGAGGCTGGCGATAGCAAACCCAGCCAGCACATGATCCTAATGCCCGCAGAGCAGATAGACTTTTTGGATACGTGGCATGTCTCGGGTCTACAGGGCACAGGGAGTACCGACTATGAAGTCAGCAATCTAACGCTCCCAGACAGTCATATTGTCGGCTTTGGCGAGCAGCGTCCCCCACGAACCCCGCTGTACCAGTTCCCGCAGTTTACGCTGCTAGCCATCGGGATCGGCGCCGTCGCGCTCGGCATTGCGCGGGCGGCAATTGACGAACTGGTTAGGCTTGCCCAGAGCAAAAAGCGTATTAACAGCACATCTACATTGGCCGATCGCGCGCACTCGCACCTAGAAGTCGCCCGAGCTGAAGCGACCCTGCGTAGCGCCCGTGCCTTCTACTATCAGACCATTGAAGAGGCTTGGCTAGTTGCCGAGGCTGGCGAAAGGGTGAGCATCGAGCAGCGCCGAGATATTCGCCTAGCCACTACCCACGCCGTAGAGGCCAGTATCAAGACCGTAAATGCCATGTATACCCTCGGCGGTGGCAGCGCGGTTTATGCGGATTCGCCCCTGCAGCGCCATCTTCGAGATGTGCATATGACATCCCAACACATCATGGTGGCGCCCAGTACCCTCGAAACCGTAGGACGACTCTATTTGGGCGTTGACGCACAAACCTCGACACTTTAAGCGAGCGCCTCGAAACCGCGCCGTTACTAGCTAAGTATCCAGCCTCCATCGACGTCGATAGTGGTGCCAGTGACGAAGTCATTTTTCACCACAAACATGATGCCTTCAGCCACCTCTTGAGGAGTTCCAGGTCTAGGAATCAGGTTCTTGGCGGTTGAGCCGCCAAGCATTTTAGCCCTCGCGTGGGTGTCATTGCCGAACATGGGCGTATCGATCACGCCGGGACTGACCACGTTTATGCGCTTGGGCGCCAGCTCAGCTGTCACCGCACGGACGAATTGCTCGATCGCTCCCCCCACGGAGGCGATTGCCGCCTGACCGGGTTTTGCCCGTCGGGCCGGAGCGCCTGATACCAGTACGATGCTGCCATCTTCACTCAAATGCTCTGCGCCTAGCCGCACTACATTGGTATATCCCCACAACTTGTCGAAGGAGGCTCTATAGCCCGCCAGATCCATCTGCAAAAAAGGCCCTACTACCCTTTCGCCCCCTGTCGCGGCAGAAATGAGTACGTCAAAGGGCGCTTGGGCAGCAAAGAGGTCTGCAATAGCTGCTTCGTCTCGCACATCACAGGCCGCAAAATCCACGCCTGGGATATCTCCGGCTTTGTCGGGGTTACGACTAATGGCAACAACAGCTGCCCCTTCCGACTGCAGCATTTTTATGGTCGCCAGGCCAATTCCAGATGTGCCACCAAATACCAGTGCCTTCTTTCCATGCAAGTTCATCCCCTCTCCCTCGTGCTTTTGATTTGCCGTATTGGAGCAAAGCGTTAAGACGTTGTCACCCGGTTCCAATGCTTTGAAATACCAGAGATTGGAACCGATTTTCGCTACACTTTGCTCTCTGATTAGTTAGGACTTGCAGTGTACCCTGAACGCCCGCTACCCGACGCACTGGAACGAATTAGCAGCCGACGCTCAGTCAAAGCGATAGACCTCGCAGAACCCGGTCCCAATGCGACGATCCTGGAGACGATTCTCGAGACTGCACTGCGAGTGCCCGATCACGGCAAGCTGGGTCCTTGGCGTTTGGTGATATTTTCCGGAGACGATCGCGCCGCATTTGGCGACATTTTGGCGGCTCGCTGGCAGGTGCTACATCCAGAGGCCAATGAGGCGCAAATCAAATTTGAGAAAAACCGGTTTCTGCGTGCCCCTGTCGTTGTGGCAGTGCTGAGCGAACGCCAACCGGCGCATAAAATCCCTGAGTGGGAGCAGATACTATCTGCCGGTGCGGTCTGCCAAAATCTTTTGGTGGCCGCGAATCTGGCCGGCTTTGCCGCCCAGTGGCTGACGGAGTGGTATACCTACGATGCGCACATCCAGTCGCTTTTCGAGATCGGTGACCACGAAGATATTGCAGGTTTTATTTATATTGGCAGCGCCGCCAGCAAGCCCGACGAGCGCCCTCGACCCGAGACACCAACCCGTATCAGACACTGGCGAGCCCAAAAAGAGGCCTAAGCCACACTCGCAACTGTTTTTTGTTTACTAAAAAAGGGGAACCCGTATGGAAGATGTTGTAATTGTCGACGCCGCACGCTCTGCTGTTGGCCGCAAAGGCGGCAGCATTGGCGGAGCACATCCAGCCGACATGCTCGGTCAGGTGATGATGCAACTCTTAGCACGCAACAACTTGGAGTCTGTCCATGTCGATCAAGTGGTCGGTGGCTGCGTGAACAAGTTGGCATCACAGGGCATGAACATTACGCGCACAGCCTGGCTAGCAAACGGCGGCGCCATAGAAACGCCCTGCATTACCATCGACTCTCAGTGCGGTTCGTCCCAACAGTCGACAACCCTGGCCCACAATATCATCAGCTCAGGAGCAGCAGATGTGGTCATGGCCTGTGGCGTCGAGAATATGACGCGAGTGCCCATTGGCAGCGATGCTGTTCCAGCGAACAAGAAAATGGGCAAACCCGTCGGCCGCAGCTACTTCGAGCAACGCGAATTCACGAGCCAATTCGAGGCCGCGGAGCGTCTGGCGGAGAAATACCAACTGACCCGCAGCGATACCGACAACTTCGGGCTGCAATCGCAAATGCGCGCAAAGGCAGCCATTGAGAACGGGCATTTTGACTCGCAAATCATCCCCATCGAAGCGCCGGAAATGGACGACGATTTTGAGCGTACCGACACAATTTTGAGCGTAACCACGGATGAAGTGCCCCGGGAAACCAGCCTGGATGCGCTCGCAGGACTGAAGAGCGTGGCTAGGGAAGACGGCGTGCATACCGCTGGCACATCTTCACAAATTGCCGACGGCGCGGCTGCGGTGCTGATGATGAGCGCATCAAAGGCGGCAGAATTGGGACTTTCGCCCGTTGCGGTAATACGGGCTTCAGCCCTTGTGGGCTGCGATCCTGTGATGATGCTGGAAGGCCCCATTCCCGCCACCGAGAAGATGCTCAAGCAGACGGGCCTGAGTATTGGCGACATCGACGTTTTTGAAGTCAACGAAGCCTTTGCTTCTGTGGTTTTAGCTTGGGCAAAAACCGTGGGAGCGGATATGACTAAGGTTAACCCCAACGGCGGCGCAATCGCCCTCGGTCATCCGTTGGGTGCCACAGGCTGTATTTTGGTCACCAAGGCAGTGCACGAACTGCAGCGTACTCAAGGGCGCTATGGATTGATCAGCATGTGCTGCGGCGGAGGCCTCGGCACTGGCACTCTTATTGAGAGAGTTGCCTAGGCGGAAACCTCTTATTCTGCGGTTTTCGGTTCCGCGTCTTTACCAATAACCTTGGTAAAGGCGCCGCTCGGGCCATAGGTTGTGCCGTGAGTGAAGAATCCGGTTGCCTGCAAAATTACTTCGACCTCGCCGACTCCCCGATTCTCCCAATACCAACCGTGCACCCCACTAAACGGCGCGACAAATGTGCCCCGCTGAGCATCACCGCGGCTCAATTCGAAGGTGACAGATTGCTCTGGGTCGGCATCGATCTCGCTGTGCATCTCGAAGATAACGTCCGCGGGCATGTCAGAGAGGGCTCGCCATTCAAACACCATACTTTGCCCCTCGGACAGGGTGTATTTGTATTCAACAGATTCAAATGGCGCCAGCCAGAAGCTCGACTGATCCTGATGAACGCCCGTGCTTTGCGTCGTTAGCGCGCCTACCTGATAACCCGACATCCCCTTAATGCCCATGATCTCGCCCAGACCCGTGGGATCCGTATCGTACTCGGCAGGCAGCACGAACAGCACCATGGCTAGCGAGGCTGCGACCAGGGCTCCAACGGAGAGCTTAAACAAACCGACAGGGCTTCGATCACTCGAATTCATCTTGTTCCATGTACTTATTGTGGCAAGCGCGGCAAACATTGTAGATTGCCCCGCCAGCGGAAAATAACGCATCAGCGTCCTGAGCTTCTGCAGCGGATTTGGCCAGCAAGGCAGCCCGAGTCATGCCTTGTGCATATTCATTCCAGTCCGACTCGCCGTTTGCCAAACCCGGCATCATCATTAGATTACCGCCCTCAGCAACCACCGTAGCCGCATGCACGACCTTCAACCACCCCTCATCCGTAGTCGGCTGCAAGTCGATTTCTCCTTCCTCGGTAATGATGGCTCCAGCAGATCTCCAAATTACATCCGATGCGGGCTCTAGGTATTCGGTCATGAACTGGTACTGATTACCCGTTGGTGCATAGGGCGTCGTTTCAACACCGCCTGAGCAACCTGCGAGCGAAAACATAACCGCGACGACGAACCACTTCTGCTTCAACAAATTCATCTACTCCTTACTGTGTGGACAACGCACTCAAAGCACGCTGCGCAGCCACCATCGAAACAGCCGCGCCACCGACGGTGTCATGCGATTTCGGTTATAGGCATCACCGAGCCGCTTGAGATACTCGCTGCGGGTCGGATAACTGAAAATCGTCTTCTGGGCAGCGGACAGTCCAAGACCATTGCTCATCATTAAACAGATTGGTGCTATGAGTTCCCCGGCGTCGTGGCCAATAATGGTTGCGCCTAAAATTTTATCCGAGCCTTTCTGGGTGTATACCTCGGCATGTTGGACGGGCCGCAACTGGCTATCTGGATCCGCGCGCGAGCGGTCTAGCTCGCTAAGATCAAACTCAAATCGGTCAAACGCGATAGCTGACTTTTGCAGCCTGTCCGGATTCGCGCCAACGCTGGCGACCTCCGGGTCCGTGTAGGTACAGTGGGGAACGATCAACGCATCGACACTCGCCGTGGGCGCAAAGAGAGCGTTTTGAATCAGAGCTCGAGCTTGGGCATCTGCATGATGAGTAAACTGCTGACGCGCGGTACAGTCGCCGGCCGCAAAAATACGCTTGTTTTCGCTTTGAAGCTTCGTATTGGTCACCACGAAGCCTTGTTGATCCACTGAAACTCCCGCTGCGCCAAGATTGAGACCATCGGTGTTAGGCTTGCGGCCTAACGCCACCAGAATGCGTTCGCAGTCGATTTCTTTCTCACCAACGACAACGGTACCACTGCCCTTCACAGCACTGACGCCTTGCCCTAGATATATATCAACACCAGATGACTCCAACGCCATCGCAACCGCTTGGCTCGCTAAGGGTGTTTCCAGTGGTAAAACACGATCCGCCATTTCAAAGAGCGAGACGCTCACCCCGAGCCTAGAGAGTGCTAAGGCCAGTTCACAACCAATGGCGCCTGCGCCGAGAATCGCCAGAGAGCTGGGGGGTGCGGGCAGATCAAATATCGATTCGTTGGTTAAGGGTCGAGACTCAACCAAGCCAGGAATAGGCGGTATTGCGGCGCTGGCGCCGGTACAAAGGGCAATTCGTCGGGCATTCAGCGGTGTATCGCCGACACAAATTTGGCCCGCAGCGTTAAATGATGCGTCACCTAGGAACACATCGACCCCAGCCTCGGTATATCGTTCTACGGAATCGTGGGGTGCAATACCCGCGCGCACTTCCCGTAGCCAGGCAAAAGCATGCTGAAAATCAGCACCCCGCTGCTTGCTAAAGGCCAGCAAAGCCTTTGAGGGCATACAGCCAACATTTAGGCAGTCTCCGCCCATGCGATGGCGTTCAATCAGGGCAACCTTTGCACCTAAACCCGCCGCCCCAATGGCGCTGATCAGGCCCGCGGGCCCTGCCCCAACAACCACCAAATGGTAGCGAGGCTGGGGCTGCGGATTTTGATAGTCAGTTGGGCTCAACAAGCCCCAAGCCATGTCATCAAATTCTGCGCCGGGATAGCGTTGAGTGTTCATGATGAGGCTCTTTCCTCTGCTTCATCGGATGTTTGCAATTGCTGATCAAGGGCGCCGCTGGCGAATCGCGTAATAAAAATGGTTAGCGCCAACGTGGCCGCCAAACCAAGATATAGCAGGATATTGCCAACCGGCGACTCGGCGAACTCACCGCTGAACAAGGCGGTTAAATTTAGCGCAATGGATCCCAGGTAAACGTAGAGCAAGGTGCCTGGCATCATGCCCAGCCATGATACGAACACGTAGGTTTTAAGCGGCACTCGGGTCAGACCCAAGGCGTAGTTGAGCAAGGTAAACGGAAAGGCGGGTGACAGTCGCGTTAGCAGCACGACCAGGGCACCACGCTCTCCCACGGCTCGATCTAGGGCAGCAAAACGCGGCATGGCACCTAGTTTCTCTGCCACCCAATCCCGCGCAAAAAAGCGCCCGACTAAGAAGGCGCAGGTGGCTCCCACAGTACTGGCGAGCGATACGATGACAAAACCATAGCCCAGGCCAAACAGATAACCCGCACCCAGCGTGAGCAAACTGCCGGGCAACATGAGCACGACGGCAGCAACATAGAAGGCGATAAAAACCGCCCAAGCAATGGTTGGATTAGCCTGCACCCAGGCAAAAAAAGCCGCAACCCAATCAGCAATTGGCAGGGTAAACGCTGCTATCGCTAAGCCAATTAGGGCGATGGCCAGCGTAGCTTGCCTTGACACTAGAGGGCTTCCGCCATTTCACGCAGGGCAAATTTCTGCACCTTGCCCGTCGACGTTTTTGGCAGCTCGGTGAAGACCACATTTTTGGGCACCTTGAATCTTGCTAAGTGGTCCCGGCAATACCCAATGACCTCGTCACCACTGACGCTCTCGCCTGCTTTGAGCGAGACGAACGCACAAGGCGTCTCGCCCCACTTTTCGTCGGTTTTTGCGACCACTGCAGCCTCCAGAACAGCTGGGTGTTTAAACAGCAGGTCCTCGATTTCAATGCTGGAGATGTTTTCACCGCCGGAAATAATAATGTCCTTGGAGCGATCCTTGATTTGTATGTACCCGTCTTCACCCCATACCGCCAGGTCGCCGGAGTGAAACCAGCCGCCTGCAAAGGATTCTTCCGTGGCCGTGGGGTTTTTTAGATACCCCTTCATCACATTGTTACCGCGCATCATTACTTCACCGATGGTGACTGAATCTTGTGGCACCGGCTCTAGAGTTTCCGGGTTTGCTACCATCAATCCTTCGAGCATCTGTCCGCCGACCCCTTGTCGGGCTTTTAAACTGGATTGAGCACTGGCATCCAGGCCACCCCATAGATCGTCTCGCCATGCACAAAGCGTCACCGGACCGTAGGTTTCAGTCAGACCGTAGACGTGGGTGACATCCACACCTTGCTCTTGCATGCCCTGAATGATCGCTGCCGGGGGTGCGGCCCCTGCAGTCATGGTCTTGATCGGCTTGGTCACCAACTGTTTTAGCGCGTCTGGGGCGTTGAGCAGCGTATTGAGCACTACCGGCGCCCCACAAAAGTGGGTTACCCCAAACCGACCAATCGCTTCGTAGACTGCATCGTCGCGCACCTGGCGCAGGCAGATCGATGTCCCCGCGTTCACCGCCAAGGTCCACGGAAAGCACCAGCCGTTGCAGTGAAACATCGGCAGTGTCCACAGATACACAGGATGTTCTCCCATGTCCCAGGTCAGCGCGTTGGAAACCGCATTCAAATAGGCACCACGATGGTGATAGACCACGCCCTTAGGATTTCCGGTAGTGCCCGAGGTGTAATTCAGCGCAATGGCATCCCACTCATCCGCGGGCAGATAGGCACTGGCGTCCAGGGCGTTCAGAGGCTCGCTGGCCACAGGACATTGATTGACCAGGGCTTCGTAGCTTTCTTCGCCCAGCAGCCGGCCCTCATCGTATGTGGCATCGTCTATATGAATGACCGCAGGTTGACGCGACATCAGCATCAACGCCTCTTCCGTCACCGGCCCGAACTCCTTATCGACGAGTAGCATCTTCGCTTCCGCATGCTCAAGGATGAAGGCAATGGTGGCTGCATCCAGTCGAATGTTGATGGCGTTGAGCACCGCGCCGGCCATGGGAATGGCGTAATGGGCTTCAAACATCTCCGGAATATTGGCGCTGATGATGGCCACGGTATCGCCCTTACCGATACCCCGGGCATTCAGCGCAGCAGCAACATTGACGCTGCGAGCAAAAACCTCACGCCAGCTGAGCGAGCGGTCCCCGTAACGCACGGCTGGTTTGTCACCATAAACCATCGCGGCCCGACGCAGCATTGAAATCGGTGACAGGGGCACGAAGTTAGCCGCGTTGGCATCAAGGTCTTGTTCGTAAATATTCATCAGGGTTTGGGCTCCGTCCGATATCAAAAGTTTGGCAGCTGGATTCTTTGCGCATCAAGCAAGGCCAATGCCGCTTCACTCATGGTAATGGCCTTACGAGCCCTCAGGTCCATTCTCAGGGCCACTGCCTGTGCGTTAACGCAGCAATGGCCTGTACGCAGATTGAACATGAGATGGGCAAATGACTGCACACGGGCTCCAACTTCAACAATGCCTGAGACTACTTGAAAGGCGTCTCCCGCCATAAGCAATTCGTCGTAGGTGCGGCGAAATTCTACTACCGCGCCGCCCTCCTCCTCGCTGGCTTGGCTTTCGGGAAACACGGCGCCCCACAAGTGCGGCATAGAATCCGATATACGGCCCATACAGTGATGGGGCATTAACAAACCCTGCGCACTGCATTCGTTTGACTCAATTACGCCTGCACCGATAACTCGAAAACCCAGCCCAAGGGCATCGTCAAGAGATAGGCCGTGCAGATTCAAATTGCGTTGAATACCTCTGGGCCAAGCATGGCCAATATCCTCAGGGCTCACGTGATCCGCAATCTTTTGCAACTGTGCTGCGATGCTTTGATCGGCGAAGGTACACAGCATGGAGCAGGCGACCACACCGCTGACCTCATTGCGCAGTTCGACCAGCACCTGAAAATCCTGATCCGCTACAGCCGAAAAATACCCACCCAAGGGTGCGGCAATACGCGACTCCGCCTGAAATCGAATGTGCTGTCTGGCTATCTTTGCTGGCAGATTCGATATTTCTTGGCTGTCGATAACGCCGTTTAGCAATAATCCTAACTGCAGGGTTTGATAGAGTTTTTGCTCGCAAAACCGGACGTTGAGATGATCATTTTCGTCGCATTCCCAGCGGTTAACGCTGCCTCGATAGGTCAGCTGCATAAATTATCCTTGGTAACAGTCAGCAGGCCGTCACGCCGTATCTAAAGTTTACAACAGCGCCGCTAAAGACCGGTGACCAGAATGATAAAGACTGCGGGAACCACAACAAAGCGCATAAGACGAAACCACACCGTAAACCATACTTCGCTAGTGAAATTCAGCTCGCTTGCGCTGATGTTCCGGTCGAGGCGCCATGCTGCGAAGGTTGCGATAAGCAGTCCGCCCACCGGCAGCAATACCTGATTTGGCAGATACTCTATCCAGTAATCTAAGGACTGGCCCGCCAGACGCACCGGGCTCCAAGTACTAAAGGTCAAAGCGCTGATCACCGTAAACGGAAAAAGGGTGCCAAACATAGCGAGGGTCGCCCTTCGTCTCGACAGCTGCCAGCGTTCGGCGACGTACCCCGTCACCGGCTCGGACAACCCAACGATGGATGTGATCGCGGCAACGCAGAGCAATAAAAAGAACACTGCACCAACGACGGCTCCGCCATCCATCCGAGCAAAAGCCACCGGCAGGGTTTGAAAAATCAGACCGGTACCTGCCCCCACATCAAGACCGTTATGAAACACCATGGGAAAGATGACAAGCCCAGCGAGCAACGCGACCACCGTATCTGCAGCGACAATAATCACTGCGGACTGAGCGATGGAAATCGTTTTTGGCAGGTAGGCGCCGAACATCATCATGCCAGCCATGGCGACACCTATCGAAAAAAAGGCCTGAGCCAGCGCAGCCAGAAACGTCGACCCGTCTACCTTGGAAAAATCCGGCGTGAACAAGTAGTCGAGGGCCTGAGGCATACCACCGGTAAAGACATTGAAGACCATCAGCAACACTAGCAGGGCAAAAAGCATGGGCATTAAAACCTTCACCGCTCGCTCAATGCCCTGCTGAACTCCCGCAGCGATAATGAGAGCGGCGGAGACCAGGGAAAGGCCCCCCCAAAAAACCAAGGCGAGGGGATCCGCCAACAAATTGTTAAACGCAGATTGCGACTGGGTTGACGACGACGCCAACATGTTGCCGGTGAGCGCCAAAAAGAAATAGTAAAGCACCCATCCTGCGACCACGGCATAGGACATTAAGATGCCAAAGGCGGTCAGAATCGTTAGCTTTCCCACCCACGACCATTGTTCACTGCGCCCGGACTCTTGGGCAATGGCGGCTAGGGCAAAGGGTGGAGAGCGCTGGGCGCGACGGCCCAGCAAGAATTCAGCCATGAGAATCGGCACGCCGATACCAAAAGCACAGAGCAAGTAAATGAGAACAAAGGCAGAACCACCGTTCTCGCCCGTTACATAGGGAAAGCGCCAGATATTGCCAAGCCCAACGGCGAATCCCACCGAGGCGAGTATAAATCCGCTTCTGGACCCCCAGGCGCCTCCCCCACTTGCCACCTAGCGGCCGTGAAACTCGGGTGCGCGTTTTTCCACAAAGGCCTTGGCGGCGTTTTTGTGATCTTCGGTGGTAAAGCACCGGGCCATGCCCGCGGCTTCACGATCCAGTGCCTGGCTCAGAGTGCCGGTATAGGAGGCATTCAAGTTACCCTTCATATAGCCCAGCGCAACAGTTGGCATGGCGGCAAGCTGCGCCGCAGCTTCTCCCACCATGGCATCGTAACCTTCCGCATCCGCCACCTTATTGACCAGGCCAAACTCGAAGGCTTGTTGGCCAGTGATCACCGGCGCGGTAAAGAGCAGCTCTCGAGCTTTCGCTTGACCCACCAGATAGGGCAGAAAGTACGAAACGCCATAATCGCCCGATAGTCCAACCTTGGCGAAGGCCGTGGTCAATTTAGCGCTATCCAGGGCTACGCGTAAGTCACAAGCCAAAGCCATTGATAGACCGGCACCAGCGGCAGCACCAGGGATTGCAGCCAACGTTGGTTTGGCAATCTCATGCAACAATTTCGACACTTCGAATCCGCCTCGCAGCCCAGCAATGCGCTCCTCAACGCTCGGTGGCTGGCCGCCGCCGGATGCGCCAGAGGCGAACCCTTTGACATCTCCGCCGGCGCAGAAAGCACCCCCTGCGCCCGTCAAGACGATGCACCTTACTTGACTGTTTTGAGCTAAACGCGGCAATGCTTCAAGCAACGCCTGAATCATCTCACCGGTCATGGCGTTGCGCGCATCCGGTCGATTCATGGTGAGTGTTGTTACCCCGTTCTCATGTGTCTCAATCAACTGTTCTTGATCACTCATATGGCCCCCTGTGGCGTCGTTTTTATTTTTGTCATTGAGGTGGAAATGCTACCCCCGGCCTCTGTGTCATTCCAGCGCCGAGCTGCTTGCCTCATGTGCTTTGATTTTCCAGCGCTGAACGCTCACGAAGCGTCGTCAGCCAGTAAACCGCGCCCCCAGAGGCAATGAGTATCAATGCCATCAGTCCTTCAAGTGGTCGTTCCATCACCAAGTAGACCAAGGTCCAGAAAATGATTACCGCGTAGACCACCATGGGCACGGGATACCAAGGCATTGTGAACGGACGGGACAAGTTCGGCTCCCGCCAACGCAATATCAGCACGCCCACGACAGTAAGTAGTGAATTCAATGCCAAGAGAGCGCCAGAAAAAACAATAATCTGTTCAAAACTGGAAGTCACAATGAGCACCACCGTCAGTGAGATTTGCGCCACAACCGCCACAGCGGGGAT
>JADHNQ010000043.1 GCA_016779425.1 Pseudomonadales bacterium
AGGCTAAGTGAAAAAAACAGCTCGGCGACTGCCCAATAGAAAAGCTCTGGATCAAATACGATCAGCACACCGTGAATGAAATACAGCGTGCTGACCAGGCATAAAAAGAACATACCCTTAAGTTGGCCTCTCAAAGCGGCTGGCAGGCAAAGTAGCAGGGGTAGAATCTGCAGTACTAACCAAACCACGTTGGCACTGGGATCCGGTAATGGTTCAACAAAAAGCTGGCGCATGCCGGTCACGCCAACGAGCGACCCGATCAAAATAAACGTGAGAAAAAGCCAGCCCTGCATAACGCTATCCTATGAATTGTGGACGTAGAAACACTGAATCGTCTACTTGGCTTGCTGCAGACGCAGCGACACTTCGGCCAATTGTTTGCCTGCGCTTAGAGCCAGTGCCGCTTCGTGTTCGGTAAGCGCCGCGCCGTCTGCGTCGCCTTGTACATGAGTCACCCCGTAGGGTGTGCCGCCGCTTTGGGTCTTGTTGAGCTCCGGCAGACTATAGGGCAAACCCTGAATGAGCATGCCGTGATGCAGGAGCGGGATCATCATAGTGAGCAGGGTGGATTCCTGACCGCCATGCAACGAACCGGTAGAGCAAAATACGCTGGCAGGTTTACCCACTAGGTGGTGGCCAGCCCAAAGATCAGCGGTGGTGTCGAGAAAGTACTTGAGCGGTGCTGCCATGTTGCCGAAGCGTGTAGCACTGCCCAGGGCTAGGCCACTGCATCCAATCAAATCATCCTTGGTACAAAACACCGCCCCGTCGTCGGGAACGCTGGGGGCCGTTCGCTCGCTGACGGCGCTAACGGGAGGCACCGTGCGCAACCGTGGCTCTATTCCGTTTACCTGATCAACCCCTCTGGCCATATGCAAGGCCAGGTTCTGAGTGCCTTCGGTACGCGAGTAATAGAGAATCAAAACATAGGGAAGACTCATAGCAGCTCCAAGACGTTTTCAGGCGGTCGCCCGATCACCGCGTTGTCCCCGCAAACGACAATGGGACGCTCTAGTAAGACAGGATGCGTTGCGATCGCCTGGAGCAACGACGCGTCGCTGGGCTGTCCATCATTGAGACCCAGTTCTTTAAAGGCCTGTTCCTTGATTCGAATCATCGCCATGGCTGGGGCGCCCAGCTTTTGCTGCAGTGACTGCAACTCACCTATAGACAAAGGTGACTTAAGATATTCGACAATTTCTGGTTCAATGCCGCGCTCGTTGAGCATCGCCAATGTTTGTCGAGATTTCGAGCAGCGGGGATTGTGATAAATCGTATAGGTTGACATGGTCTTGCCACCTCAAAAGTGCGTAAGCGGATAGTGAGAAGCAGTATAGGTGCGACGTCCCTGTATTCACATCAAGAAGACGTCATAAGACTGAACATTTCGTGATATCAAGTATGTGCCGAATTTAATGATCATGCGGAAAACTCCAGGAAACTCTTCTGGTCAACAGAAAGGGCGAGCAGGCCTATTGTTTGTAGTGCTGTGCGCCGTATTGACCTTGGCGGCATGCACCGATAACGCGCCAAAGCATCCTCTGCGTCTTTTTAATGGGAACATTACAAGCCCTAGCCAGTGGCAGGGCCAGTGGGTGTTGATTAATTATTGGGCAGACTGGTGCGGGCCCTGTCGTGACGAAGTGCCGGAACTGAACCACCTAAATGATTCGACAGATGGCTTTAGGGTCTTGGGCGTGAATTACGACTACCTTGAAGGCGTCGAGCTGCAGGAATCCATAGATGCCTTGGGCATCACTTTCCCAACTCTGCTCGATGACCCCCAAAGTATTCTTGGATACGCCGAAGCGACAGTGTTGCCAATGACAGTCTTAATTGCGCCGGATGGCGCGTTACATCGAGTGCTGCTAGGCCCGCAAACAGCGCAGACACTGCAGGCGGCAAAAGCCGGCCCCGCACAGGCCACGCCGCAAATGTAATTTGCTAGCGTTCAAACCGAGACTGATAGTACGGTTGATCAGAGAACGCGGTGCAGAGTCAGCAGGCAGCCCAAGTTAATCGATGGCGTCCAGCACTTGCTCGAGGGGGACCTCTGTCGCTTTTTCGTCACGACGTTTGCGGTATTCCACTACGCCACTCTTCAACCCGCGATCTCCAACAACAATTCGATGCGGAATACCAATCAGGTCGGCTTCGGCAAACTTGACGCCAGGTCGCTCTGCTCGGTCGTCGAGCAGCACCTCGAGACCCTTATCTTTGGCCTGCTGATAAAGGATGTCAGCAGCTTCTCTCACCGCCTCTGATTTTTGCGCGTTCAGCGCAATGATATGTAGCTGGAAGGGTGCAAGGGGTTCTGGCCAGGTAATGCCATTTTCGTCGTAGTTTTGCTCAATCACCGCCGCCACTAGTCGCGTCACTCCCATGCCATAGCAGCCCATGATGGGCACCTGATTGTTGCCCTCGTGGTCGAGTACTGATGCTTGCATTGGTTCACTGTAGGAGCGGTCCAGCTGAAAAATGTGCCCCACTTCAATGCCGCGTAAAAACTGGATCTTGCCCTCGCCATCAGGAGCGAAATCGCCCTCGACAACGTTGCGAACATCCACAATCTGCTCGGGCAGTAGAGATACATCTCTTTGCCAGTTCACACCGCGAAAATGCACACCATCCTCATTGGCGCCGCAGACAAAATCCGCGACGCTTGCAGCGCTGGCGTCCACATAAAACGGAATGTTGCAGTCCACAGGCCCCAAAGAGCCCACGCTGGCGCCCATGGCCATGGGAATGCGTTCTTCCGCGGCGAAGGTCAGCGGTGATGCCACCCCGGGCAGCTTGGCTGCCTTGATCTCATTGAGTTCATGATCGCCGCGCAAAATGATGGCAATAAGCGCGTCGTCCTCTTCACCCTCGACGATCAATGTTTTGACATTCTGCGATGTCGGCAGACCCAGTAGGGCCGCTACCGCGTCAATAGTCTTCGCGTTAGGCGTATCGACCCGACTCATAGTTTCTGCACCCAATGGAGCCGGCTCCGGTACAAGCGCTGCGGCTTTTTCCAAATTGGCCGCATAGGTTCCCGTATCGCTATAGGCAATGGTGTCCTCACCAGACTTGGCGAGCACATGAAACTCATGGGAATTGTCTCCGCCGATATTGCCCGTATCCGCTTGCACAGCGCGAAACTCCAGTTCCATCCGGGTCAGGATGCGTTCGTAGCAGCGATACATCTCCTGGTAGGTGGCATCGAAGCTGGCTTGGTCTAGATGAAAGGAATACGCGTCCTTCATTGTGAATTCCCGCGCGCGCATGACGCCGAATCGGGGTCTGCGCTCATCGCGAAACTTGGTTTGAATCTGATAAAAGTTCACCGGCAATTGGCGATAGCTGTGGACCTCACGCCGAAATAGATCGGTGATGACTTCCTCATGAGTTGGGCCCAAACAAAAATCGCGCTCGTGGCGGTCATGCATACGCAGCATCTCATCGCCCATTTTTTGCCAGCGTCCGGTTTCCATCCACAGCTCTGCGGGCTGAACCACCGGCATGGACACCTCTTGAGCACCGCTGCGGTTCATTTCCTCGCGGATGATATTTTCAATATTGCGAAGCACCCGAAGCCCGAGGGGCAGCCAAGTATAAAGTCCGCTGGCAAGCTGACGAATCATCCCTGCACGCAGCATCAGCTTGTGGCTAATGACATCTGCATCGGCAGGGTCTTCTTTGAGGGTCGGAAGCAACATCAGGGATTGGCGCATATTGAATATCGGGTGTGTGCGTTGAAAGTGATCGCATTAGACACAAAGCCGCCGGTTTACCACAAGCATCATCTGCCTCTAGTCAGTAGCAGATTGCTGGGGGTGAAAAACCTCAGGCAAAAAAAAGCCGACCCCGAATCGCTTCTGAGGCCGGCTGCGCTGCAAGTTTGATCCTTAGATGATCATATCCTTGAGCTTTTTGAGTGCTGTCACGCGAACGCGGGTGGTCGCTGGCTTGGCAGGAATCACAATTTCCTCGCCCGTAGCAGGATTGCGGCCCATACGTTTTTTTGTTGCAGGACGCTTCGCTGCTTTGATCTTGAGCAAGCCTGGCAGCGTGAATTCGCCGACAGAGCGCTTGCGGATGTGACGCTCAATAACGGACTCAAGTTCGTCCATCACCGAGTTCACCTGAGCGCGAGACAGGTTAGTGTTCGTTGCAATTTCGTTAAGAATAGCGGTTTTGGTCATCTTAGCTTTTATGCCAGGTGCCTTCTTTACGGGAGCCTTTGGTGCTGCTGCCTTTTTAGCAGGAGCTTTCTTTACGGCAGCCTTCTTTGCGGGTGCCTTTTTTGCAGGTGCTTTTTTTGCAGGAGCTTTCTTTGCAGCCGCTGTCTTTGCAGGTGCTTTCTTTTGCGTAGCCATATCGTTGGTCCTATTTCCTAAAATTAAACAGCGCAATTCCTCTCATGCCTAGCTATGAATTGCCGAAGCGATTTCATTATCTGGGCGCGGGGTTTTGCCGCGTTCCTATCTCTTAGTGCCCTCTAGCTATCAGCAGAAAGTTAGCAGACCGATGCCCAGCCATTTTCCGCAACGTCAAATTTGCCTCAGTTCCCGGAGATAACACATGAAAACCGTTTGCTTCGGCTGCGCAACGAATGCCCAACCACTACGCCTTCCATCCATGACCCCCGTCTGATCCAGCAAGCCGGAGTTTGAAAGTCCGTGCTCGCCTGATGCTCGGAATTTAAGACACTCTGACGTCTAAGGTCGCACAAAGTATCCGTGTTATTTCCTCTTGAATAACGCGCGTTTTATAGCCGATCAAAAACAGGTAGGCAACAAAAAAGCGCTAAATCACTGTATTTTTGCAGTTTTTTTTACGATCATGCGCGGCCTCGAAGAACACGACAAACAGAGTCTGAGTAAAAAAGATGCCCATATACGAGTATCGCTGTGAAAATTGTGGCCACGAACTTGAGGCCGTGCAGAAAATAAGTGATAGCCCACTGGTGAAATGCCCTGAGTGCGACGCTGACGCTTTGAAGAAGAGAATCTCCGCGGCGGGGTTTCGCCTAAAGGGTGGCGGTTGGTACGAGACAGATTTCAAATCAGGTAAGAAAAAGAACGTATCAGGGAGCGAAAGCTCCAGCAGTTCGACAAGTTCCTCAAACAGCAGTAGCGAGAGCTAGTGCGACGATAACGTCGGCTTCATACAACCAAGCTAATCGTTATTAGCAAACACATTAAGGGTACGGCCATGCGCAGCCATTATTGCGGAGATCTGACAGCCTCAGAGTCCGGTCAAGAAGTCGAGATTTATGGTTGGGTGCATCGCCGACGCGATCACGGTGGGGTGATATTCCTCGACGTGCGTGATCGCACTGGGGTGCTTCAGGTGGTATTTGACCCAGACGAAGAGGCGAGCTTCGCTTTGGCGGATTCAGTGCGCAATGAGTACGTGCTGATGGCCAAGGGCAGGGTGCGACCTCGCCCCGAAGGAACCGTGAACCCAGATATGCCCACCGGCGAGGTGGAGGTGCTGGGCAAGGAACTTAGAATCCTCAATGCTGCCAAGACACCGCCGTTCCAGTTAGACGAGTACTCTGAAGCCGGAGAAGATATAAGACTGCGCTACCGCTATATGGACCTAAGGCGTCCTGAGATGCAGAAGCGAATGCAGGCTCGCGCACGTATTACCAGCGCAGTGCGCTCTTATTTGGAAGAGCACGGCTTTTGGGATATCGAAACACCTACGTTGAGTAGAGCCACTCCGGAGGGTGCCAGAGATTATTTGGTGCCAAGTCGAACACACCCGGGCGAGTTCTTTGCATTGCCGCAGTCACCCCAAGTCTACAAGCAGCTTTTGATGATGTCGGGCATGGACAAGTACTATCAAATCGCGCGTTGTTATCGTGACGAGGACTTGCGTGCAGACCGCCAGCCCGAGTTTACCCAAATCGATATAGAAGCTTCCTTTATCAATCAAGCGGACATTATGTCCCTCACGGAAGGCATGCTGCGTGCTGTTTTCTCTTCCGTGATTCAAGTCGAGCTGCCCGAGTTCCCAGTCCTAAGCTGGGCCGATGCCATGCGTGACTACGGCAGTGATCGTCCGGATTTGCGCAATCCCCTGCGCTTAGTCGATGCGGCAGACCTCTTCGCCAACGTAGAGTTTAAGGTTTTCAATGGCCCGGCCAACGATCCTAATGGACGAGTGGTCGCCCTCAGAGCGCCAGGTGCTGCGACTCTGTCTCGCAAGATGATCGACGACTATACCGCTTTCGTCGCCCGCTACGGTGCCAAGGGGTTGGCCTACATCAAGGTCAACGATTTGGCCGGAGGCATGGAAGGTTTGCAGTCGCCGATTTTGAAGTTCATTCCCCAGGAGGTGGTGAGCGCAGTACTAGAGCGAGTCGGTGCACAAACCGGCGATTTGGTGTTCTTCGGGGCGGATAGCGCCAAAGTCGTCAACGATGCTATGGGGGCTCTACGCGTTGAGCTGGGTAGTGATTTGGGTCTGCTAGATGGCGTTTACCGGCCTTGCTGGGTGGTAGATTGGCCCATGTTCTCTCAAGATCGAGACGGATCTTTCAGTGCAGAGCATCACCCCTTTACGCGGCCAACATGTTCACCTGCAGAGTTATTGGCCGACCCTGCATCCGCGCAGGCGGCAGCCTACGACGTGGTGCTGAACGGCTACGAACTCGGTGGAGGCTCGCTGAGAATTCATGACAACGAAATGCAAAAGGCCGTGTTCGACGTGCTGCGCATGGATGAGGCTGGTCAGTCGAAATTCAGTTTTTTACTCGATGCATTACAGTATGGCTGCCCACCACACGGTGGCATCGCGCTGGGTATGGACCGCTTAGTAATGTTGATGACCGCAACCCAGTCTATTCGTGATGTCATTGCGTTCCCAAAAACTCAGAGTGCTGCCTGTGTGATGATGGCAGCGCCGGGTGAGGTAGAGGATCAGCAGCTAAAAGACTTACATATACGTCTGCGCGGTCCTGCGAAAGTGGTCGCGGCAGAGGCCGGTGATAGCGCGGCGGAGTAATAACAACCGCGCGGAAGGATATAGAGAACGGGAAGAGGGATATGGCAGGACACAGTAAGTGGGCGAATATCAAACACCGAAAAGCTGCCCAGGATAAAAAACGCGGCAAGCTTTACACCAAACTGATCCGAGAAATCACCGTCGCTGCACGCTTGGGTGGTGGAGTAGTCGACGACAATCCCAGGTTGCGCGCCGCAGTAGACAAGGCGCTTGGAGCCAACATGCCCAAGGACACCATCGAGCGAGCCGTTGCTCGAGGTGCAGGAGACGGGGAAGGTAATGATGTTGAAGAGTTGGTGTATGAAGGATACGCGAGCGGTGGCGTAGCGATCCTCGTCGAGGCCATGACCGACAATCGCAATCGAACGGTTGCCGAGGTGCGCCACGCATTCAACAAATACGGCGGCAATCTCGGTACGGATGGTTCTGTGGCCTATTTGTTTACCCGTCAGGGAGTGATCAGCTTTGCACCCGGCACAGACGAAGAAGCTTTGATGGATATCGCTCTAGAGGCGGGCGCTGAGGATATTGAGGGCGATGACGAGGGCGCTATTACAGTGACCACGCCATGGGAGACGCTGAATCAGGTCGTTACTGAGCTTACCGAAGCGGGCTATGAGCCCGACCATTCAGAAGTCACGATGGTTTCCTCAACCACAAGCCCTTGTGATACCGAGCAGGCACGCAAGGTGCTGACGCTGATCGACGTCCTAGAAGACCTTGATGACGTTCAAGAGGTCTACAGTAATGGTGAGTTTCCCGACGATGCCTACGAATAGCGTGTTCTGCGGGATCACCTAGGGATGCTCAGCCCACCGTTTCGCGTCCTGGGGATCGATCCAGGTTCACGATCTACCGGTTACGGGGTGCTCGAAATTTCTAACCGCCGGGTGCACTACGTCGCTAGCGGCTGCATCAGCGCACAAGAGGGCGAGCTGCCGAATCGATTGGGCACGATCTTTCACGGTGTTACGCAAATCATTGCTGAGTTTGCACCATCGACCATGGCCATAGAGTCCGTCTTTATGGCGAAAAATGCCGCCTCGGCCCTGAAACTCGGTCAAGCTCGAGGGGTGGCCATCGCGGCAGGTGTTGCTCGTGAGCTGCCGGTATTTGAGTATGCGGCGCGGCAGGTCAAGCAGGCGGTAGTGGGCACCGGGAGAGCCAATAAAGAGCAGGTGGCTCATATGGTGCGGGTTTTGCTGCAGTTGCCCGGTACCCCCAAGGCCGATGCGGCAGACGCCCTTGCGATTGCCCTGTGCCACGTCAATACTGCGGCGCTAAGCGAAACCTAGACGACAACCAAAGGGCTCCTCATTTGATTGGCAGGCTGACCGGAAACCTCGCCTTGATAGAAGGCAATTTACTGCTGCTGGATGTTGCGGGGGTTGGCTATGAAGTTGAGGTGAGCGCATCGGTGCTGGCATCGAGTCCCCAATTCGGTGCATCAATGACATTGTTCACCCACTTCGTTGTTCGTGAAGAAGCTCAGCTGCTGTTTGGTTTTGCCGACAAGGGAGAGCGTGATTTGTTTCGTACCTACATCCGCATCAATGGCGTTGGGCCTAAAATGGCCTTGGCGCTTATCAGTTCGATCAATCCTGCCACCCTCGTTAGCGCGGTTCAGGCCAATGAGGTCGGGGTTCTGACGAAGGTGCCGGGGGTCGGTAAAAAAACCGCCGAACGGCTGATGGTAGAACTCAAGTCTCGGCTCGATGACCTGATGCCAGACGGAATTTCGTCGGTGGTTAGCGCCGTGGGCTCTGCGGATGCTGTGGCCGGTCGAGAAGCCGAGGATGCGCTTATTGCCCTAGGCTACAAACCCAATCAAGCGGCCGAGGCGGTGCATCGGGCGCAGCAAGCACTAGCAGACGAATCGGCGGTTGCAGGTACAGAACAGCTTGTGACCTGGGTGCTGCGTAGCATGGGGAGGGCGAGCTAGTGGCGATTGAGCCAGATCGGTTTGTCTCAGGTGTTCAAGACAGCAGCGATGCCGGGTTTGACCGCGCCTTGCGGCCGCTGCGGCTCGATGAATACATCGGCCAAAGTGCTGTCAAAGAGCAGATGTCCATTTTCATAGAGGCCGCGAAAAATCGCCGCGAAGCACTGGACCATACGCTGATATTTGGCCCGCCAGGGCTTGGTAAAACCACCCTTGCGAACATCATTGCAAAGGAAATGGGCGCAGCGCTTAAATCGACCTCAGGGCCAGTGCTTGAAAAAGCCGGCGACTTGGCCGCCATGCTGAGCAATCTCGACGCGGGTGATGTGCTTTTTATAGACGAGATTCATCGTCTGAGTCCCGTGGTGGAGGAAATCCTCTACCCGGCCATGGAAGATTTTCAGCTCGACATAATGATTGGCGAGGGTCCAGCCGCGCGCTCGCTAAAGCTGGAGCTGCAGCCTTTTACGCTTGTAGGCGCGACGACGCGAGCGGGGCTGTTGACCAGTCCATTACGCGATCGCTTTGGCATTGTGCAGCGCCTGGAGTTCTACAGCGTTGCGGAGCTGGCGGAGATCGTGACGCGTTCCGCCAACAAGCTAGATCTACCGATTGAAAAAGAAGGTGCAGCGGAAATCTCGCGTCGCTCTCGCGGCACGCCCCGGATCAGTAACCGGCTGCTTAGGCGGGTTCGCGACGTGGCAGAAGTTAAGGGCAATGGTGTGGTCAGCGCCGTGCTAGCCGACGAAGCGCTGAATTTGCTCAATGTCGACAAGCAGGGTTTTGACGCCATGGATCGAAAATTACTGCTCGCTATCGTTGATCGTTTCGGTGGCGGGCCTGTGGGTCTCGATGCGCTAGCCGCCTCCATCAGCGAGGAGCGCGGCACTATTGAAGATGTTTTGGAGCCCTACCTGATTCAACAGGGCTATCTGATGCGGACGCCCAGAGGTCGCGTTGCCACGGAGAAAACGTACCTGCATTTTGGATTGCCAGCGCCGATGCGTGAGAATGGGGCAGTGGCGCAGCAAGGCCATCAACAGGGCGCCATAAACTTTGTCGAAAACGATGCGGAAAACTCAGATTGATTTCCGAGCCTAAGGAAACCACATGAACCAACCTTTATCCGTCTATGAGCTGATCGCAAACGCCAGTCTCCTGGTTCAGGGCGTCATGGCGCTACTGGTGCTCGCGTCAGTCGTGAGCTGGATGATGATCCTGCAGCGCTGGAGCCTACTGCGCCGCGCCAAACAGGAGATCGATGCCTTCGAGGATCATTTTTGGTCGGGTATTGATCTGCGTGGCCTGTATCAGGACCTGTCACAAGAAGAGCAGTTGAACGGTATCGAAGAAATATTCGTCGCCGGCTTTCGCGAATACACGCGTTTGTCTGAGCAACCTGGCGTCGATGCTGAGGCGATCATGCAGGGCACGCAGCGTGCGATGCGTGTGACGCTGATGCGCGAGGAAGCGCGGCTTGAGAATCATTTGCCTTTTCTCGCTACGGTGGGCTCTACCAGCCCGTACATCGGCTTGTTCGGCACGGTCTGGGGCATCATGAATTCTTTCCGGTCGCTGGCCAACATGACGCAAGCAACTCTGGCCTCCGTAGCCCCGGGTATTTCTGAGGCGCTTATCGCCACGGCAATGGGACTCTTTGCGGCAATTCCTGCCGTCATAGGCTACAACCGGTTTTCAGCCAATGTTGATGTACTCATGAAACGCTACGAGGGGTTCTGCGACGAGGTTTCGGCAATATTGCATCGCGCCGCTCACGCACGCCCTGGCAATAGTGAGGGTGCTTAGTTCATGAGTCGCCGCAAGCCGATGTCCGAAATCAACGTAGTACCTTACATCGATGTGATGTTGGTGCTTCTGGTGATATTCATGGCGACAGCCCCTTTGTTGACCCAGGGGGTTCAAGTCGATCTTCCTCAAGCGCCGTCCAAGGCCATCGATACTGAGGAGCCGGATCCCTTGGTGGTGTCTATGCGTAACGACGGCGCATTGTTCTTAAACATTGGCCTTGCCAGTCGCACCAAGAATGAGGAGGACGGTACCCGGGTGACCATTTTCTCCCTCAGCGAACAGGCCGGTAAGGTGCTTCGAGCACGGGCAAATGTGCCGGTCTATATCAAGGCTGACGCGACGCTGCCCTATGGCGACGTCGTGCGAGTGATGACGGTGCTGCAGCAGGCGGGCGCAAGTAGTGTCGGGCTGATTACCGATCCGCCGGATATTCAGGGATAGGCGAGGATGTCTGCGCTGCAGTCGTATGCACTGCCTTTCTTCGGCGCGGTGCTGTTCCATGTCTTGGTTGCGGCATTCGTGATGCAAGGTTTCGAAAGCCAAGAAGATATCGCTCAGGTAGTCACGCCAAAGGTGGTCAATGCGAAGTTGCTGGTGATTGAACCGCCGAAGAAGGTAACACCAGTACCGGCAA
>JADHNQ010000044.1 GCA_016779425.1 Pseudomonadales bacterium
TTCCACATGCCGGTCAGTTTGGGGGCGCCACGTCTCGTGGCGGGTTTGAAGGACATCGTAAGGAATCCCGTGTACGCAACCAGCGTTGGCTTGTTGCAGTACGGGCTAGAACGCGAACAGGAACGCGCTGAAAAACAAAGCGGCCGTAAGAGCAGTACGTTTGACAGCATAAGGAACTGGTTTCGCGACAACTTCTAGCACAAGCAGGAGAAGGCGATGTTTGAGATAGTCGATAGCGCACCGCAAAACGCAGTGATTAAGGTCATAGGCGTTGGCGGCGGTGGCGGCAATGCCGTGCAGCATATGGTTAGCAATGACGTCAAAGGAGTCGACTTCATTGCAGTCAATACAGACGCACAAGCCCTAGATGGCTTGGGTGCTGAGAGAACGCTGCAAATTGGTAGCAGTATAACTAAGGGCCTAGGTGCGGGTGCGAATCCCGAAACCGGGCGCGCAGCAGCAATTGAAGATCGCGAACGCCTCGCTGAGTTGCTCAGTGGCGCCGATATGGTCTTTATTACTGCGGGCATGGGTGGAGGCACCGGCACCGGAGCAGCTCCGGTCGTTGCGGAGGTTGCCAAGGAACTGGGCATCCTCACCGTCGCTGTGGTCACTAAACCTTTCAAATTTGAGCGTCGCTCAAAAATTGCTGAAAAAGGTTTGGCTGAGTTGGTGGAGCATGTTGACTCATTGATCACCATTCCCAATCAAAAACTTCACGACGTGCTGGGTGACGGCACTTCCATGAAAGACGCCTTTGCTGCTGCCAATAATGTTTTGCTCGGCGCGGTCAAAGGTATCGCCGATCTCATCATTTTGCCTGGCATGATTAACGTCGACTTTGCCGACGTTCGAACGGTGATGTCTGAGATGGGGTCCGCCATGATGGGTACAGGTCGATCTAGTGGGCCAAACCGTGCGCGGGATGCGGCCGAGGCGGCCATTCGCTCGCCGCTGCTGGACGATATCGACATCAACGGTGCGCGAGGAATTCTCGTTAACGTAGCCGGTGCTGACCTCACCATGGGCGAATTCATGGAAGTTGGTGACATGGTCGAGGAGTTCGCCTCCGAAAATGCAACAGTAGTTGTCGGAACTGTTATCGACGAGAGCTTGGGCGACGACATGATGGTGACCATTGTGGCTACCGGTCTGGGCAAGGCGAACAAACCCAATATTGTCATCGACAACGACCCAGCGATCGAAGCTGCCGGTGTTCACGGAAGTTATGATGACTTTGATGTGCCGCCTCATGCCCGCAACCCTGTTCGCTACCCCAATACTGTGGAAAGCGTAGATATTCAGAGTAAGGATCTTGACTACCTAGACGTGCCAGCTTTTCTAAGACGGCAAGCGGATTAGTTGAATCGATTACAGACGCGCTAATAAGAGGTAGTCGCCATGTCTTTGGCTAATTCGCAGCAGACGCTGAAAAACAGCATCCGTGCTTCCGGCGTTGCCCTGCATACGGGATGCAAGGTCAACATGACTTTGCATCCGGCCGAGGTGAACGCTGGCGTTGTTTTTAAACGAACTGATCTGCCACAAAACGTCGCCTTCAAAGCCTGTGCTGGTAGCGTTGGCGATACTCAGATGGCTACCTCTTTGAGGTCCCAGGGTTACCAAATATCCACTGTTGAACACATGATGTCTGCGTTGTCTGGTTTAGGAATTGACAACGTGACCATCGAAGTGGACGGCGAAGAGTTGCCCATTATGGACGGCAGCGCCGCCCCCTTTGTGTTTCTGCTGCAGTCTGCGGGTATCGTTGACCAGTCTGCAAAAAAGAGGTTTTTGCGAATATTGAAACGTGTCGAGGTGAGCGAAGGCGATGCGACTGCCTCCCTAGCACCTTATGAAGGTTTTAAGCTCGGCTACACTCTTGAGTATGATCATCCGGTCTTCGCAGCTCATGAACACACAGCCTGCGTCGAGTTTTCTGCGATGAGTTTTGTTAAAGAGGTAAGCCGGGCGCGAACCTTTGGCTTTCTCGCAGATTTCGAAAAACTGCAGGAGCTCAATCTTGCTCAAGGGGGGAGTCTCGACAACGCGGTAGTGGTCGATGACTCAAAAATATTAAACGAACATGGGCTGCGTGCTCATGATGAATTCGTAAAGCATAAGATTCTCGATGCAATTGGCGACCTCTATTTGTTGGGTCACAGCGTGATCGGTCACTTCCATGGGCACAAGTCAGGGCATAGCCTTAACAACAAACTGGTGCGTGCTTTGTTAGCAGACGAGGATGCGTTCGAGATTGTTTCCTTCGATCAACCCTGCCAGGTACCGGAGGCCTACGCGAGAAACGCGTCGTTGCGCGAGCTCTAGATCATCGGTGTCAGACGAGCAACTAAGCTGCGTTTAGCCAAGCACCTTGAAAACAACCTCGTTCACCTGACTGAATGCCGAGAGGTGTCTCAACTTTTCAAGCAGGTCTTGCTGTGTAAAGCGCAATTTAGTGGCGACTCCTGCGCTTCGGCAGTTAATGATGAGCTTTGCACCCTTGATGTTGCTCACCTCTACCTGATTCTTTAAGTTATCGCCGAGGGCGGCTTTTACTTGGTCTGTCCACGCTCGTTGATTCGCCGTGTGTCGTATCAGCTTTTGCAGGGGTGAATGGCCTCCCTTTTCGCATAAAAGATCCTGTACGTTATCTGTGCTCATTCATTGACCGATTGTCTTCAGTGAACCTGATCCATAATTTTCAGGGGTAACAAAAATACTTACCGGGGGTTGCATAGCAGATCTGCCTCTATCCTGCAAAATTTGCACATCGGAGCTATTTTGCTATGTTGGGCTCCGTCTGTCGAAAGCCAAGAGTGCATGCAACTAATACTGATCAACAAAAGCGGCGAGCCATCTCAGTTCGTATTGTCCTCGTTAAGGGTCAAAATGCTCGGGTTCGTAGTCGCGACAGTCTGCGTGGGGTTGGTCTTCGCTGGTTTCCTACTAAAGCAATCGGACTTCGTCGATGCTGCGGTCATTGAAACTTGGCGCAGCAAGCTAAGCGAACAGGACGACGTTGTAGAGCAGCTGCGCGAACAATCCGTCGCTCGCCGGCAGGCGGTGGGTCGCCAAATCGCTGAAATGCAGGCGCGCCTTTGGCGTATGGAAGCCCTGGCCTCTTACATGCACGAAACCTCGGGCCTGCCCAAGGACGAATTCGATTTTGATGCGCCAGTCTCTCAGGGTGGCCCTCTGAGCAATGAGGCCCAAGTGCTCGAGGTAGATAATTTGGACACGCAGCTGGCATCACTCTCCCAGCGTTTGAAGCAGCGTGAAACAGAACTCAGCATCCTTGATCAGGTTCTGCTCGGCATCTACAACGACAAAGGCGCAAGACCCGCGGGGGCGCCCATTGTTAAGGGCTGGATGTCATCTCCATTTGGTGAGCGCGTCGATCCCATTTCGGGAAAGAAAGCCTGGCATGAGGGCATGGATTTCGCTGGAGCGAAAGGCTCCGAGGTTATTGCTGTGGCGAATGGAGTAGTGGTTTTTGCAGGCTATCGCGACGGCTACGGGCAAATGGTCGAAATCAGTCACGGCAAGGATCTGCGAACACGATACGGCCATCATGAAGAGGTCTTAGTGCATGCCGGACAGAGCGTTAAGCGAGGCGATGTCATTGCCCTTATGGGTAGCAGTGGTCGCTCGACAGGGCCTCACGTGCATTTCGAAGTCTTAAAGGAAGGTCGCCCAGTCAATCCTGCCCGATATGTGAGTGCGGTGGCTCAATAGCCTGGCTGTTTCGTAGAAATTCGCAGATCTGTCAACACCCTGCGAGTTCTGCCGAATCCCGCAGAGAAATTCCTGCCTAGCTCTGTATAGATCTCGCCTAGCTGCGGCTACAATGCGTTTTTTTTGAACATCCGGAATTATGGCTAATTTTCTCGCCCGCCTGTTCGGCACGAAAAATTCTCGTGAATTAAAGCGCATGGGCCGCTTGGTGCAGCAGGTCAACGATCTGGAGTCAAAGTTCACTGCCCAGACCGACTTGGTTGCTCACACCGCGTCCTTGCGCCAACGTCTTGATTCAGGCGAAACCCTTGACGACTTACTACCCGAAGCCTTTGCCGCCGTTCGTGAGGCCGCCAAGCGCACAAAAGAAATGCGCCATTTCGACGTGCAGCTTATTGGCGGAATCACACTCCACGAAGGACGCATCGCTGAAATGCGCACCGGTGAGGGTAAAACCTTGATGGCGACGCTGCCCGCGTACTTGAACGCGCTACCGGGCACCAGTGTGCATGTGGTCACGGTTAATGACTATTTGGCGAAGCGCGATGCGGAATGGATGTCATCGATCTACGAAGCGCTTGGCCTTTCGGTTGGGATTATTCAATCTGGTCAGATTGCCGAAGAGAAAAGGGATGCCTATCAAGCTGACGTTATTTATGGCACCAATAACGAATTCGGTTTCGACTACTTGCGCTCGAACATGGCCTTTACCGCAGAAGATCGTCTGCAAGGTGATCTGGCATTTGCCATTATCGACGAAGTCGATTCGATACTGATTGATGAGGCGCGCACGCCGCTCATTATTTCCGGGGCTTCTGAAGAAAATACCACCCTCTACAAAACCATTAATCAGATTCCGCCCACACTGGAAGAGCAGCCTTTCGATGATACACCTCGAGTATTCGGAGAGCCTGACGTGGAGCCCACTGGGGACTACATGGTTGATGAAAAAAATCGCCAAGTAGAGTTAACCGAGCTAGGGCACCAGAAAGTCGAAGACGCTCTGATAAGGATGGACTTGCTGCAGCCGGGTGACAGTCTGTATTCGTCGGCAAATCTGAACCTACTTCATCACGTGCATGCAGCACTGAAGGCCCATAACCTGTATACCCGTGATGATCACTACATGATCACGGGCGGTGAGGTTGTCATTGTCGATGAGCATACCGGTCGCGCGATGCCGGGACGCCGCTGGTCCGATGGCATACACCAGGCCGTTGAGGCCAAGGAAGGATTGGCGATACAAAACGAGAGCCAAACGCTGGCCTCGACCACATTCCAGAATTATTTTCGGCTCTACAAAAAGCTCTCTGGTATGACCGGTACCGCGGATACCGAAGCCTTCGAGTTTAAGCAAATCTACGGGTTGGAAGTGGTGGTTGTGCCAACGCACAGGCCGATGGTCAGAGACGATCGTAACGATCTGATGTTTCTGACGTTGTCAGAAAAATACGACGCCATTGTTGAAGATGTCGTGGACTGCATTGAACGGGGCCAGCCTGTGCTAGTAGGTACGGCGTCTATCGAAAGCTCGGAACTTTTGTCGGCAGAGCTCAATCGACGCGGCATCAATCACAATGTGCTCAATGCGAAGCAGCATGAGCGCGAAGCCGATGTTGTTGCCGATGCGGGTCGACCCGGAGCCGTGACCATCGCCACCAACATGGCAGGACGAGGTACGGATATTGTACTCGGCGGCAGTTTGGAAGCTGAACTGGAAAGAATGTCTAACCCGACAGAAGAAGAAGTCGAGCGCGTCAAAGCCGATTGGCAGAAGAGACATGAAGCGGTCATTGGTGCCGGCGGACTGCATATCGTTGGCACAGAAAGACACGAATCACGTCGCATAGACAATCAGCTGCGCGGACGTTCGGGCCGTCAGGGAGACCCTGGCTCCAGTCGTTTTTATCTGTCGCTCGACGATAGCTTGATGCGCATCTTTGTTTCCGAGTCGGTTCGAAACATGATGCATAAACTCAACTCCGACAGTGGTGAAGCGATCGAGCACAAAATGATCAATCGCTCGATTGAAAATGCCCAACGCAAGGTTGAGGGACACAACTTCGATATTCGTAAAAACCTGCTGGAATACGACGACGTTTCAAATGATCAGCGGCAGGTGGTCTATCAACAACGCCGAGAGCTCATGGACTCCAGCGATATCACCGAAACTGTTGAGGGTTTACGCGAGGAGGTGGTCTACGACTTGGTCGCACAGCATATCCCGCCTCAGAGCCTGGTCGAGCAATGGGATATCGGTGGTCTCGAACTCGCGCTGCAAAGTGAATTTGGCAGTACCCAGGCTCTGAGCCAATGGCTGGAAGAAGACCAAGACCTGGATGAAGAGGGCCTAGCGGCGAAGGTGCTTGCGCAAATTGAGTCCGAGTACGCTGATAAAGAGTCACGCTGGCAAGAATCGGGCATAGACATGCGGCTGGTTGAAAAACAAATTATGCTGCAGATTCTCGATCAACGTTGGAAGGAACATCTGGCATCAATGGATCAGCTTCGGCAGGGCATACATCTGCGCGCCTATGCGCAGAAACAGCCCAAGCAAGAGTTCAAGCGCGAATCATTTGAGCTATTCCAAGACTTACTGCAAAACATAAAATTCGATGTCATCCGCATGCTGTCGCGTATGCAAATCGAAAACCCTGAAGAAATCGAGGCCCAAGAACGCCTGCGTCGGGCCGAGGCTGCGCGTAAGATGAATTTCCAGCACAGCCAAGAACAGACCGCCGCAACGGGCGAGGTCCGTCAGCCAGCTGAGGCTCCGAAAGCGGAAACCTTCATCCGTGAGGAGCGTAAGGTTGGTCGCAATGAGCCATGCCCCTGCGGTTCGGGTAAAAAGTACAAGCAATGTCACGGGCGGCTTTGATGTCTGCTGAAATTTGCTGACTTATGGCTGTAAATCTTTCAACACCAAAAAATCTGCTTCCCGTGCCAGGTGTGCGTCTCGCAGCAGCAAGTTCGGGTATCAAGGGCGAGCGAGATGACCTTGCGCTGGTCGTGTTTGACCCTTCAGCCGTCGTCGCGGGTGTATATACCCAATCCGCCTTTGCTGCACCGCCGGTCTGGGTTGCGAAGGAAAGAGAGCAAATAGCACGTGGTTGGTTGGCTAACAGCGGTAATGCCAACGCAGCTACCGGAGAACCCGGTCGCAAAGATGCCATTGATCTATGCCAGCGAGCTGCCGCGGTGCTCGAGCTTGAGTCCAATTCGCTCCAGCCCTTTTCTACTGGCGTTATCGGCGAGCGGTTGCCCATGGACAAGCTCCTGGCGGCAATTCCAAGGCTGGCGAACTCTCTTGACCCCGATAATTGGCTGGAATTCGCATCAGCGATCATGACGACGGATACCGTGGCGAAAGCCGTGAGCAAGCAAGTCACCATTGATGGCGAGGCCATCACGGTGACGGGAGTAGCAAAAGGTTCTGGCATGATTAAACCCAACATGGCGACGATGTTGGGGTACATCGCGTGTAATGCGACGGTTTCTGGAGAAGTGCTTCGTCAGTTGGTGGTCGAGGTCGCCGATGCCAGCTTTAATCGAATTACCGTAGATGGCGATACGTCAACTAACGATTGTTTTATGCTTTGTGCATCAGGCGCATCGGCGATGAGCCCAATTGTTAGTGCCGAGGACCCGCGAGCGCTGCATTTGAAGCATACGCTTGCCTCAGTTGCCAAAACACTGGCTCAATCAATTGTGCGCGATGGTGAGGGAGCGACCAAGTTCGTTACGGTTACGGTGTCTGGTGGCGCTTCTCGGGCCGAGTGTTTGGAGGTCGGCTATACCGTCGCCGAATCGCCCCTCGTCAAAACAGCCCTGTTTGCAGGCGATGCCAACTGGGGTCGTTTTTGTATGGCAATCGGTCGAGCTCAGATCGACGGATTGGATGCCGCAGGCGTGAGTCTATGGCTAGACGAAGTGGAGGTTGCGCATCAGGGGCTGATGTCCGCAAGTTACTCGGAAGAAGCCGGCGCAGCCGTGCTGGCCAAGGAAGAGTTCGAGGTGCGCATCGACCTGGGACGAGGAGCATGCACAGAAACGATTTGGACAACAGACCTCAGCTACGAGTATGTCCGCATCAATGCTGAGTACAGGAGCTAAAATTACTAAGCCCAACCAATTCTTCAGTAGTCACTCTGCGATTCTGAGGATTCTGCCTCAAAATCTCCGGCCCTTACATCGGGTATACGATGCTCTTCGCTGGCCCATCCGCCAAGATCGATCAATTTGCAGCGCTCCGAACAAAAGGGCCGGTACTGGTTTTTGCTCGTCCATTTAACCCCCTGACGGCAAGTTGGACAGGTGACGATACGAGGTGCAGTCATTTCTGCAGTAGTTCCCTATGTAGAGTTTCGACTTGCTTATACAAAGACCCCAGGTCTAGATCGTTGGTAATGACCTTTGATGCTTTTTCTCGTCTTGCCTCGCGAGTCATTTGGGCGGCCATGATCGATTCAACTTGGCTGCGAGAATTGTCATCTCTAGCCATGGTCCGCTCGATCTGCATAGTTTCTGGCACATCGACAACCACTATCTCATCACACCACTGGCCTTGTCCGGACTCCAACAGCAGTGGATTGACTAACAGGCAGTAGGGCGAGGTGCTGGCAGCAATTTGCGCCTGCAAATGATCGTTGATAAGTGGATGCAACAGACTTTGTAGCCATTTGCGCTGGCTACTATCGGAGAATACAAGTGAGCGTAGTTTGGCTCGGTCGAGAGCACCATCAGACAGTAGAATGTCCGGCCCAAAGTGTTCTGAAATTTTGGCTAGTGCAGGTTTACTGGGTTCTACTACCGCCCGGCTCGCTAAGTCCGCATCAACGACATCGATTCCAAGTTCCGCGAAGTAATCTGCAGCGGCGGTTTTGCCGCTACCAATCCCGCCAGTGAGGCCAACCAGCATTGCGTTCTCTCAAAAAATTTGAGGGTAACACGATGAGCAAATACCGCGTGAGACCCGGATTCGGGGTTACGGCAGAAACAGATCGCCCATGGAAAATACCGGTAGATACATTGCCAGGATGATGCCGCCGACAATACAACCCATGAGAAGCATGAGAGCAGGTTCAATCATGGGTAAAAATTGGGATTGCAACTGATCTAAGCGTTCTTCGCACTGGACCCCAGCTTGGGTGAGTAGGGCTTCCAGCCGGCCGGTTTCTTCGCCTAGGCGAACCAAGTGAACCATCCCGGGCAGAAAACATGCCGTTTCTTTCATCGCCACCCAGAGGCGGTTTCCACTTTGAACCTGTTCTGCCAAAGATTGCGTGGCTCGACGAAACACATCGTTTCGACAGGTTTGAGCGGCGTAGGGCAATGCTTGGGTCAGCGGTATGCCAGCGGATAAGGTAGTCGCAAGGGTGTGGCATAAGGCGGCAGTGTTTGTATGGCGCGACCACCTTCCCAGCAATGGAATACCGAGTAAAAGTCGATGCAGGCGCAGACGCGCATAGTCAGGTAGGTACCCTGACCCAGCGACACAGGCGACTACTACCGCCGCTAGAGTGGCGACAACGCCGCCACTGTTTTCAAGAGACTTAGACGCTGCTAAAACCCAGCGCGTGATCTCAGGCATGGTTTGTCCTTGCTCTGCATACAGTGAGGCAAATTGCGGCATAACAAAAACCAATAGAAAAGTGACGGCGATAATCGCGGTGAGCAGAATCAGGGTTGGCTGCAGCAAGGACTGTTTTACTCTTCGGCTGAGATGCATTTTGCGCTCAATTTCTGCGGCCAGTCGCATCAACACCAAGGGGAGGCTGGCGGCGGCCTCACCCGCGCGTATCAGCGTGACATAGAACTTATCGAACGCCTGGGGGTGCGCCTCCATCGCCCGGCTGAGACTTTCGCCGCTGTTGATGTCTCGAAGCAGCTGCGCCACTAGCTTTCGGATTTTTGTCCGGTCGCTCTCGCCCAGGGTGGTAAGAGCATCTGTCACACTGATATCGGCGGTAAGTAGAGCTGCCAGCTGCCGGCTGAAATAGGCGAGTTCAGTTGCGGTAAACTGATGGGCTGAAAATGAGATGGCAAAACGTGGTGTCAGCGTGTTGGTGTCATTCAATTCAATGGAGTGAATACCGTTAGATACCAGTAGGGATATCGCATGGTCTGGCGATTTAGCTTCGATTTCGCCGTTCTGGGGTAGGCCCAGCGAGTCCGTGCCCTGCCAGTGGTATGTGTGTGTGCTCAAGAAGCTAGACCTGGCAGCTAGACCTGACAGCTAGATAGTTTGGCGGGCACAATTCTATTCACTTCTTCCCAACTGGTTTCACCAAGTAAATGGCGTTCGACAGCCCTTTCTCTCAGGGCGTTTAGACCTCCAGCATTTTTTGGCGTCCCGCCGCTTTCTGCTGTTGCAGATTCCATGGCCAAATGGGCTGTTTGCGCAAGCTCAAAAATACCAACGCGTCCCCAGTAGCCGCCACTGCATTGGCCGCACCCCTTTGGATTAGCTGTATAACAAACGTGTTGCCTCGATGGCGCGAAGGCGGCGGCGTCACAGATCGTCACAGACGTTTGTCGGCAGTGAGGGCAGAGACGTCTAAGCAGTCGCTGGGCGATGATCAGCGTCACCGACTCCAGCAAATCTCGCGCGCTGACGCCGAGTTGTTGAAGTCGAAGCATGGTCGCATCGGCGGACTTCGTGTGAACACTCGACATGATTAAGTGACCGGTTTGCGCTGCTCTAATTGCCATCGCTGCTGTGTCTGCGTCGCGAATCTCGCCCACCATGAGTACATCAGGGTCTTGTCGCAGCAGGGCGCGCAGCGTCTCCGCAAAGTTCAATCCGATGCGAGGCCTAATGGCTACTTGGTTCACACCCGCGAGCGGTATTTCTACGGGTTCCTCAGCGGTGGCAATATTGCGATGTTGCGCATTAAGCCACTGTAACGCGCTGTAGAGGGTCAGAGTTTTACCGCTACCAGTAGGGCCTGTGACAAGAATTAGGCCTTGAGGTTGCGAAAGTGCCGTAAACAAATCTCGGGTCTGTGAAGGCGATAGTCCTAAATGATCAATCTTCAGAATAGAGCCAGAATCTGGCACCAGCCGCAGCACGAGTTTTTCGCCCCAGATGGTCGGCAATGAGCTGATACGAAGATCCAACATTTGGTCACCGCAGCTGACGGATATGCGACCGTCCTGGGGCAGACGGCGCTCTGCAATATTCATTGCAGCCATCACTTTGATGCGAGTGCACAGCTTGTCGGCAACCCCTCGTGGCGGACTCGCAATGCGGTGCAGCAATCCATCGACACGCAAACGCACGCAAAGGTCGCCATTTTGTGGCTCCAAATGTATGTCTGAAGCTCGCTTTTTTACTGCCAAAGCAAAAAGAGCATCAACATAGGTCTCGATAGGCGTGTCTCTACCTGCGGAGAGAAGAGCTTGATTATTACCCTTGTTCATAATCCTAGCGTCGCATTAGGGGTCTCACACCATACGTAGCTGACCGTTGAGGCCCAGCCAACAACGTTACTAGTCATGTAAGCCAGCGCTGTAAGGAGGGTGAGCGAAAAATGACAGTTGCCCAGCGAATACTGCAATTAAAAACGTGTCATAGCTTAGGGCTGTTAGAGCCAAAGGCCGCTTAGCTGAA
>JADHNQ010000045.1 GCA_016779425.1 Pseudomonadales bacterium
AGCAATGCGGCGCAAAGTGCGCCTGCCAAGAGATCATCTGCCATTATACCCAGCCCGCTATGCAGCTTACGGTCAAGCAGGCCAATGGGCCCGGGCTTGAAAATATCGGCAAGGCGAAACAGCACGAAGGCTGCAAGCGCCCAGCCAAGGGACTGCGGCAGCCAAACCAGTGCCAACCACATACCCGCCACCTCATCTGCAACAATTTGCGGCTCGTCCTTGACGCCTAGGCGTGCGACAAGGCCATTGCATAGCCGCCAGCTCAACAAGAAATAGGCGGCAACAATGCCGAGTTGGATCGGCCAGGACAGCGAACTTAGCAAGAACCACCAAAACACCAAGGCACCCAGCGAACCCCAGGTTCCCGGCCCGGGACGCAGAAAGCCCAGCCCTGCTGCAGTCAGCCACAGCACTGAGGGGTGCGTCAGATGGCGCGGGGTCAACATGCTCTATCGTTCTCCGCCGAAGTGATCAAAACCCTTGGGGGCTAGCGGTGCGCTATCAAGGGTTAGGCCCGATTCTGCGGTCAGCACCCCAATTGGGTAGGTGCCGGGCAGGGGTTCGACACTGGCTACTAGCAGTTCGTAGTCGTCCCCGCCAAATAAGGCGTCCTCCAGAGTGGCGCCTTCGGCGATGGGAATGGACGAAGACTGCAGCGACGCGCCGCAGCCACTGGCTGCGCAGAGGTGGCCTAGGTCTTGGCTAAGCCCATCGGAAATATCCAGGCCTGCGGACGCTGGCATGATCATCGCGAGTGCATCGAAGCGAGCATGCGGTCGATAGTATGCGCGCTGCAAAGGCGTTAATGCTCCAGAATCAACCGGCAGCATCTGGCCCTTGCGCACACAGGCTGCCGCCGCGCCAAGAGCACCTGTCACCGCTAGTCTTTGACCGGGTAGCCCCCCTGATCGTCGCAATATCTGTTGGGGCGCTACCTCGCCATGGACGCTGACGGCAATGTTCAGCGGACCCTGGGTCAAGTTCCCGCCACAGACATATACCCCAAGCTCCCGGGCGGCGTCGGCCATGCCACGGGCAAGCAAAACTACCCAGTCCGCACCGAAGGCGAGCTGCGGTTTATCAATCGACAGCGATACCAAGCAGTATCTGGGCACCCCGCGCATTGCCGCGAGATCAGAAAACGACACCATCAACGCTCGATATCCAATCAGATCTGGCGGTGCCTCGGCAGGAAAGTGCACATCTGGCAGCAGTGTGTCGATGGAGGCGATCTGTGCAAAATTTGGCGTCGTTGAAATAACTGCAGCATCGTCCCCTGGACCCAAGGCAACCCAGTCGCCTGCGGCCCGATCACCCAGTCCCCGGGTGATGGCATCGATTAACGCAAATTCGTTGCGCATCGGAGTTAGCGGCTCTTGTTCGCCGCGACTTCGATGCTGCGCACATCTTGGGCAAGACGATCCAACACACCGTTGACGTACTTGTGGGCGTCTTGGGCACCAAAGGTCTTGGTGAGTTCAACGTATTCGTTAATCACCACGGAATACGGCACATCAATGCGATGATTCAACTCGGTTGCCGCAAGACGAAGAATGCCGCGTTCCACCAGGTCCAGGTGCTCTGCCGATCGGTCCAGCAATGGCGCCAACTGGGCGTCGAGTGTTTGGTGGTGACGTACCATGAGCGAAAGGATATCGGCGAAAAATTCGGCGTCGGCTTTATCTAGGGCCTTTTCACCAAACTCCTTTCGCAGCTGCAGCACCTCGGTTTGGCTCACCTGCCACTGATAAGCCGCCTGGGCCAGCGCCCGACGTGCCTTACGGCGGGCCCACATATGGGTTTTGTTTTTCGGGGCGGTGTTTTCTTCGGACATGAGATTCCTGTTTGGACTTCAGTGCAGACTACTGCGCGGGCTGCAACCGTAGCTGCAAATCCTCGGCGATCATACGGTGTTCTACGACTTTTGCCCGATGGGCTGCGGCCAATTGGGGCAGTGCAAAATCCGCGAGGGATAGGCTCGCGCTGCCCATGGTCATGGGCGCGATAAAGCAAACCCATTCATCCCACAGGGGCACCTCGTGATGGGAGTGTAAAAAACTGCCGAGGATCTTGGGCCCTGCCTCCACCAACACATTGTTGCAGCCGCGCTCTGCCAAAGCTTCGAGTAGACCCGTCAAATTGCGCGGGCCGCCTGCCAAGGCAAGATACTCCACAGCACCCGGTGTCTTCTGCCCATAGCGCGCGTCTTGATCGAGCCCGTGTACAACCAAGGTACCGTCGCTAAAGATCTGACGATTTGGTGGTGCGTGTAGGCCGCTATCCAGCACCACCCGCAGAGGTTGTTTCAGGGGATTCGCCAAGAGCTCTTCATCACGCACATTGAGCTGAGGATCATCTGCGGCCACAGTGCCTGCGCCAGTAATTACCGCATCGCTTTGGGCACGCAATCGCTGTACTTGGCGTCGCGCTGCTGCTCCGGTAATCCACTGGCTTTCACCGCTTTCCAAAGCAACGGCTCCGTCCAGGCTACTGGCGGACTTCAGCACCACCCGCGGGCGCTTACGGGTAATTCTCGACACGAAGCCTGCAATCATCTGACGCGCTGCAGGCAGATCAAACTCGGTAACCTCGATACCTGCATGACGCAGCATCTGGCAGCCCTTGCCCGCAACTTGGGGGTGAGGATCCTGGGTCGCTACCACCACCCGAGCAACCTGGGCATCAATCAGAGTCTGCGCGCAGGCCGGTGTGCGGCCTACGAAGGCACAGGGTTCCAGGGTGACATAGACAGTGGCCCCTGCTACCGAATGACCTGCATCTGCTAACGCATTCACTTCAGCGTGCGCGTGTCCGGCTTGCAGGTGAAAACCTCGACCAATGACCTTACCGTCTCGAGTGATAATGCAGCCTACCGGCGGATTCGGCGCGCAGCTATTGCGGCCCAGGGCAGCAAGTTCCAGAGCAGCCTCAAGAAACAAAATATCTGAATGGCGTGACATGGTTACAGACGCTATCGCTCAGGCGCTTCCGGGCTTTCGGCTGTTCGCCAACTTGTTGATTTCAGCCGCAAACTCGCTGATGTCCTGAAAGTCTCGGTATACCGAGGCAAAACGTACGTAGGCAACAGGGTCCAGGGCACGCAGCTCTGCCATTACCGCTTCGCCCACCTGCAGCGCCGGTAGCTCGCGTTCTCCGGTCGAGCGCAATTTGTGCTTGATATGATTCACGGCGGTTTCAATCTCGTTAACGCTGACCGGCCGTTTCTCCAGGGCCTTTGACAGCCCGTAACGCAGCTTCTCCTCATCGAAGGGTTCACGGCGTCCATCCCGTTTAATCAGATGCGGCATAACGAGTTCGGCGGTTTCAAAGGTTGTAAAGCGCTCGCCACAGCTCAGGCACTCACGCCGGCGTCTCACCGAATCGCCTTCGGCCACCAGTCGGGAGTCGATCACCTTGGTATCAAGATCGCCGCAAAAAGGACAGTGCATGTATCTGGCTCCCAAAAGACGGGTGCCCTTACCCGTCCTCAGCTTATTTAAGCCCCTTTAGGATACACCGGGAAGCGCTGGCAGAGTTCAACTACCTTGGCCTGCACGGCCTTGTTAGTCGCCTCATTTTCGATGTCATCGAGAATGTCTGCGATCCAGCCGGCAAGCTGCAAACATTCAGCTTCTTTGAAGCCGCGCCGCGTTACCGCAGGCGAGCCTATGCGAATACCGCTGGTAACAAAGGGTGAGCGGGGATCATTGGGTACGGCATTTTTGTTGACCGTAATATTGGCCGCGCCGAGGGCGGCATCCGCCGCCTTTCCCGTGATGTCTTTATCGACAAGGTCGAGCAAAAACAGATGGTTGTCGGTACCACCGGAAACGATAGAGTAGCCACGCTCCACCAGTCCTTGGGCAATTGCTCGGGCGTTGGCCAGGGTCTGGGTTTGATATTCTTTAAACTCTGGTGTCATGGCTTCTTTGAAGGCCACCGCCTTAGCAGCGATCACATGCATCAGCGGCCCACCCTGGCTTCCAGGAAAAAGCGCTGAGTTCAGCTTCTTTTCGATCTCAGGATTCGAACGCGCCAGAATGATGCCGCCTCGAGGACCGCACAGCGTCTTGTGGGTTGTAGAGGTCACAACGTCTGCATGGGGAACCGGGTTGGGGTATTCGCCGGCAGCCACGAGACCGGCAACATGGGCCATGTCGACCAACAGATAGGCGCCAACAGAATCAGCAATTTCTCGGAACTTTTGCCAGTCCAGCCTTCTCGAATAAGCGGAAAAGCCCGCGACAATCATTTTAGGCTGATGCTCTTGAGCCAGCCGCGCGATGTCGTCGTAGTCGACCTCGCCAGTGGTGGTATCGATCCCGTACTGCACCGGGTTGTACAGCTTGCCAGAAAAATTCACCGCCGCGCCGTGGGTCAGGTGACCCCCATCGGCCAGACTCATGCCCAGAACCGTGTCGCCTCCTTCCAGCAGGGCAAGATAAACCGCAGCGTTGGCCTGGGACCCTGAATGCGGCTGCACGTTGGCGAAGTCTGCGCCAAACAAGGCTTTAGCCCGCTCGATCGCCAGCACCTCGGCCTTATCGACATGCTCACAGCCACCGTAGTACCGTTTTCCGGGATAACCCTCTGCGTACTTATTGGTGAGGACGCTGCCCTGAGCCTCCATGGAGCGCGGGCTGGCGTAATTTTCCGAAGCGATCAGCTCGATATGCTCTTCCTGCCTGCGGGCTTCGGCGTTGATGACTTCAGCCAGCTCCGCATCGAACTCAGCAATGGATTCGTTTCCTACAAACATGGGCACTCTCGTATGGATTTTCGGCTTTGCCGAGAAGCTCGCGATTATAAACCAAGAAGCGATCGAGGCGTCCTGAAAGAACTGTGACTTTTGCTAAAACACCGCTCATGACTTGAATCGCCGCGGGTTCGAAGGTCTAAAAATATGAGGAAATCGCAACGCTCCTCGCACAAAGGTTGCACGGCACCGTATACTGCGCGGCTTTAGCCTTCAGGAGTACTCATGGCGCAATACGTGTACACCATGCAAGGGGTCACCAAGGTGGTGCCGCCGCAACGAACCATTTTGCAGAACATTAATCTGTCGTTTTTTCCCGGCGCAAAAATTGGCGTGCTTGGGTTAAACGGCTCAGGCAAATCCAGCCTGCTGCGCATTATGGCCGGCCAGGACAGCGAGATTGACGGCGAGGCCCGGGCGCAAAAGGACATTCGCGTGGGCTACCTGCCCCAAGAGCCTGCGCTGAACGATGACCTCGATGTGCGCGGCAATGTTGAGCTTGGCGTTGCTGAGGTGATGAGCATTCTCAATGAATACAACGAAATCTCTGATCGCTTTGCCGAGCCCATGGACGATGACGAAATGGCTAAATTGCTGGAGCGTCAGGGAGATCTCGCGACTCAGATCGATGCGGTAGAGGGCTGGGAGATTGACCGTACTCTGGATATTGCGGCAGATGCACTGCGCCTGCCGGCTTGGGAAACACCTGTCGCTAGTCTGTCCGGTGGTGAACGCCGTCGCGTTGCACTGTGCGCGCTGCTGCTGTCAAAGCCTGACATGTTGTTGCTCGATGAGCCCACCAACCACCTAGACGCCGAAAGCGTGTCCTGGCTGGAGCGATTCCTGGATGAGTATCCTGGAACCGTGGTGGCGGTAACCCACGATCGCTACTTCTTAGACAACGTGGCCAGCTGGATTTTAGAGCTAGACCGCGGCCGCGGTCTGCCCTACGAGGGCAATTACTCCACATGGCTGGAAGCCAAGGAAAAACGCCTTGAGCAAGAGGCCTCTACGGACGAAGCACGTCAGCGCACCATTAAGTCTGAGCTGGAATGGGTGCGCTCGAACCCCAAGGCACGACAGGCTAAGAGCAAGTCGCGGATGGCGCGTTTTGAGGAGTTGGTTGCAGAAGAGGGCGAGGCCCGACGCGAGACCACAGAGCTTTTCATTCCCACGGGTGAGCGCTTGGGTGAAAAGGTGATTGAGATCAACAACCTTTCCAAGGGCTTCGGCGACCGTCTGCTGATCGACGACTTCAGCGCAATCATTCCGCGAGGTGCCATCGTGGGCATCATCGGCGGTAACGGGGCCGGTAAATCGACCTTTTTCAAAATGCTAACCGGGCAGGAACAGCCGGATTCCGGCAGCATCGACAAGGGCGCGACCGTCGAACTCGCCTACGTCGATCAAAGCCGCGATGCCTTGGCCGACGACAAGACCGTTTGGGAAGAGATCTCTGATGGTCTCGACATCATTCGCGTGGGTAAACACGAAATTGCCAGCCGCCAGTATTGTGGTCGATTTAACTTCAAGGGCACAGACCAGCAAAAGTTCGTCGGCACCCTGTCCGGGGGAGAGCGCAACCGCGTGCACTTGGCGAAGCTGCTGCGACGCGGCGCCAATGTGCTGCTTCTTGACGAGCCTACTAACGATCTGGATGTGGAAACTCTGCGCGCCTTGGAAGAAGCACTGCTGTCCTACGCTGGCACGGCACTGGTGATCTCCCACGACCGCTGGTTCCTAGATCGCGTCGCCACCCACATCATCGCCTTTACTGGCGACAGTGATGTAACCTTCTTTGAGGGCAATTACACCGAGTACGAGGCAGATCGCAAGAAACGCTTGGGTGATGCTCAGCCAACGAGGGTCAAGTACAAGCCAATACACCGATGAATATTCTGGGCGCCTTTCTGGCGCCCAGTAGTGTTCGGTATTCGCGCTAAAGAGACTGCAGCACCTCGAGTGCTGCAGCCAGGGTCTTGACCCCGTGCACCTGCATCTTGCCTACCGCCTCCTTGGGCCTGTTGGCAAAGGGTACGATCGCGTACTTGAAGCCATGCTTTGCTGCTTCGCGCAGGCGCTCTTGACCGTTGGCCACCGGCCGCAGCTCTCCGGTCAAACCTAACTCTCCAAAGACGATCAACTCCCGGGGTAGCACCCGATCACGGAACGATCCCAGCACGGCAAGTAGCAGCGCAAGGTCAGCCCCAGTCTCGGTGATACGCACACCGCCAACCACGTTGGCGAATACATCTTGGTCGCCCAGCGCGATGCCACAGTGCCGATGCAGTACCGCTAAGTGCATGGCCAAACGCTGTTGATCGAGGCCTACAGCCACCCGCTTGGGATGGCCGGCTGCCACATCATCGACCAAGGCCTGAAGCTCCACCAGGAGCGGCCGGGTGCCCTCCCAAGTAACCGTGGCGATACTGCCGGGAGAATCTACATCGCCACGCTGCAAAAAAATGGCGGACGGGTTTGCGACTTCTTTCATGCCCAGATCGGTCATGGCGAAGATACCAAGTTCGTTCACTGCGCCGAATCGATTTTTATGACCACGCAGGGTGCGGTAGCGACTGCCCGCTGGACTGTCCAACATCATGAAGCAGTCGATCATATGCTCTAGCACCTTGGGGCCGGCGATACCGCCTTCCTTGGTGATATGTCCCACGAGCACTATGACGATGTCGTGCTGTTTCGCCAGGCGAGTAAAAAAGGAGGCCGTTTCACGCACTTGGGCGACAGAGCCTGGCGTGGAATCGAGGGCCTCCAATTGCATGACCTGAATCGAATCAAGAATGACCACCTTAGGCCGCTGGCGTTCAACCAGTTGCGCGATAACCTCCGCGCGGGTTTCTGCGGCAACGTTTAGGTGTTCCATGGGTAGCTGCAGACGCTGGGCTCGCAGTGCCAGCTGCTGGAGGGATTCTTCGCCTGTGACGTATAGCACCCCCTGATGCTGGGCTAATGCCGTAGACGCCTGCAGCAGTAAGGTACTTTTTCCCGCGCCGGGATCGCCCCCAATCAGTACCACCGAACCCGGCACAAAGCCGCCTCCCAGCACTCGATCTAGCTCGGCAAAGCCTGTACCAATGCGTTGGGCTTCAACAGCCTCGACTTCGCTGAGTTTGCGCGTTTGTGCTGTGACGCCTGCATAGCCCACAGAGGCCGAGGCAATGGGTGTGATGTTGACTCGGCTTAGGGTATTCCAAGCGCTGCAGGCACTGCATTGGCCCTGCCACTTTCCATGCTCGGCGCCGCAGTCATCGCATACATAGGCTGACTTGGTTTTTGCCTTGGCCATAACGCTCAGCCCCGCTGCGACTTATTGCACAAAGTCGTTATACATCTCGTGGGCAAGGTCTTCGAACTTGGTGAGATTACCCGTAAATTTCAGCCGTGCTTTGCCGATGGGCCCGTTACGCTGCTTGCCGATGATGATCTCAGCGATACCGAGATCTTCGGTATTCTCGTTGTACACCTCGTCACGATAGATGAACAAAATGACGTCGGCATCCTGTTCAATGGCGCCAGATTCGCGCAAATCACTGTTCATTGGACGCTTATCCGGACGAGATTCCAGGGCCCGGTTCAGCTGGGACAGGGCGATCACCGGACACTTCATTTCCTTTGCCAGCGCCTTTAGAGAGCGAGAAATTTCAGAAATTTCCGTCGCCCGGTTCTCGCTGTCCTTGGCGGTACGCATCAGCTGCAGGTAGTCGACCATGATCATGTCGAGGCCCCCTGTCTCGCGCGCCACGCGACGGGCTCGGGAGCGCACTTCGCCGGGGGTCAACGCCGCGGTATCGTCGATATACAGCCTTTTGTCTTTCAGCTGACTGACCGCGCTGGCGAAGCGGGTCCAGTCCTCGTCCTTAAGGTCACCGGTGCGCATGCGCGTCTGGTCGATACGCCCAAGGCTCGACAGCATCCGCATCACAATCTGCTCTGAAGGCATCTCCATACTGAATACCAGTACCGCGCCACCCGTCATCACCGCATGCTCCACCATGTTTACGGCAAATGCCGTTTTACCCATGGAAGGTCGCGCGGCCACGATGACGAGATCGGACTTTTGCCAGCCCGTCGTCATGCGATCCAGGTCCGCAAAACCCGACGCTTGACCGGTAAGCGCGCCCTTGGTTTGACGAAGGAACTCGACTTTTTCAACGGCCTTTGTAAGCAGCGGAGCCACTTTTTCTGGCCCGCTGTCCTTCAGGCGATTTTCCGCAATTTGGAAAACCGCCTGTTCCGCCAGCTCGAGCAGTGTGTCGGTATCACGGCCCTCGGGTGTAAAGGCAGACTCCGCGATTTGATTTGCTGCGCCAATCAGCTGGCGCATTACCGAGCGTTCTCGCACGATTTTTCCGTAGGCCAAAACGTTGCTCGCACCTAACGTTGATTCCGCCAGTTCTGCCAGATAACTGATGCCGCCAGCCTTGTCGAGTAAACCCTTGGAGGTCAGGCGTTCGGCAACAGTCACCGCGTCGAGCAGATTATCGTCGGACGCTAGGTCGTTCATGGCCTCAAAAATAATCTGATGTTGAGTGCGGTAAAAATCCGACGCGGCCAGTATTTCGATTAGATCAAACCATGCTCTATCGTCGAGCATCAGACCCCCCAACACCAATTGCTCTGCCTCGATGGAATGAGGAGGAACCTTAAGCGCAGTAACCGGGTTGCTGTCTGGGACGTATTCGGACATGGGGGTATTTTTGTGGCAAAAACGTGGTTTGTTGAGGGCTTGGAAGATTCCTCCTATCCCGGGACTTTTGCAAGACTTGCAAGACGTAAACCGTCGTTGACGGTCCTAATCACGACCGACAGCGCCTTGAGTCTGAGCAAACATAAACCAAAAAAAAGCGGGCCTGGCCCGCTTTTTTCTAGGTAGCAAAGAGAGAGCGAGTTATTCCTCGACCACTGCCACCTTGATATCCACCGTGACATCTGAATGCAGCTGCAGTGCGATGTCGTATTCGCCCAAGGCACGAATCGCGCCTTCCGGCATACGCACTTCGCTGCGCTCCACTTCATGACCGTCGGCGACCAAGGCATCGGCAATATTCTGCGCGCCCACTGAGCCGTACAAACGACCCTCTTCGCCAGACTTCATCATGATAGTGACAATATGCTCTTGCAGCTTCTCAGCACGGCTTTGGGCTTCGCCCAGCTTTTCATTTGCACTTTTTTCTAGCTCCGCTCGGCGGGCTTCGAATACTTCACGGTTCGCAGCATTCGCCTGCACCGCCTTTTGCTGCGGGATTAGGAAATTACGCGCAAAACCCGGCTTTACCGAGACCTCGTCACCAAGGTCGCCAAGGTTGTTCAGTCGCTCCAACAAAATTACGTTCATGATTTTTCCTCAGTCCGCTATTTATGTTGGTCGGTGTAGGGAATCAACGCCAGGTAGCGAGCGCGTTTGACCTGCTTCGCTAGGTTGCGTTGAAAACGCGCCGACGCGCCAGTAATTCGGCTTGGTACAATTTTCCCGGTTTCGCCAACAAACTGGCGCAGGGAGTCGAGATCTTTGTAGTCCACCTCAAGATCTTTGAAATTAACCTGTGGTCTTCTTCCACCTCTCATGATTCGGCCTCCTCTGTGGTTTCTGGCTCACTTGCCTGTGCTTGCGCAGGCTCTTCTTCCTCGGTCTCGGCAGCAGCGGCCCGCGACGCGGAATCTTCTTGTCGGCGGCGATCGCGCTCGCGATCTTTTTCCTGCTCACGCAGCTCTTCTTCGTAAAGCTTGGAATTTCCTGTTTCAGCGGCATCGCAGCGGATGATCAGGTTGCGAATCACCGCGTCGTTGAAGCGAAAGGCGCTTTCCAGTTCTTCAATGGTTTCTTGCCCCACTTCTACATTCATCAGGATGTAGTGCGCCTTGTGGATCTTGGCGATGGGATAGGCCAACTGTCTGCGGCCCCAATCTTCGGTGCGATGCACGACCCCATTGCCCCGCTCGATTACGCCCTGATAGCGTTCGACCATGCCGGGCACTTGATCACTTTGATCAGGGTGCACCAAAAAAACGATTTCATAATGTCGCATTACGCTTCCTTATGGTTGTAGCCCCCAGCGCTCGTGGTCTGTGGAGCAAGGATGTAAACGGACTGACCTCCGCCCCGCTAGTTTCTAACGGACGCGCATTCTAGGGGCGGCAGAGTATGCACGCAACTGCATTGTCGATCGCTGCAAAGAGTTTTTCGGTCTTTTTGCGATGCGATTTCAATTCATGGAGTGCTTTGCGCGAGAGAGGCATAGCCGGTTTCATTGCCGACGTTGACGAACGGCTTCGTAAAGCAAGATGCCCGTCGCAACACTAACATTTAGGCTCTCCACCTTGCCGAGCATGGGAATGCTCACC
>JADHNQ010000046.1 GCA_016779425.1 Pseudomonadales bacterium
ACTCCCGCCGCCTCCACCAAAAACAGAAAAGGGTCGCCGCAAGGTGGCCCTTTTTTGTTTTAAGCGGCTGTGACAGCTGAACCCGCGCCCGAGGGGAAGGGTGGCCGGAGCGAAGCGGAGGTCTGTCGAGCGGTAGCGAAGACTCAAACTCCCGCCGCCTCCACCAAATGGGAAAGGGGTGATCCGAAAGGGTCGCCCCTTTTGCATTTATTGGAATTGGTGAGAGACTGAACCCGCGCCCGAAGCGAAGGTCTGTCGAGCGATGGCCCGCACTCTGCTGGATATATCTCTGGTCTGAGACCTTTAAATATAGTTAACTATATAAATATGTTGTCCGGGCGCAACATTTGCAGGAATGATCTATGCAGTTTTATCGAACGCCGGATGAGTGTTTTCACCATCTTGTCGAGTTTCCATTTGAACCTCATTACCTACAGATTGACGATGGGCATGGCGGAGAGCTGCGCATGCACTATGTCGACGAGGGGCCCAAGAATGCACCCATCATTTTCTGCGTCCATGGCCAACCGGTATGGTCCTATTCATTTCGCAAGATGATCCCGCCCCTGGTGGCTGCGGGTTATCGCGTAATTGTGCCTGACATTATCGGCTTTGGCCGATCTGATAAGCCCATAAACCCGTTGGACTACACCTTCGCCGCCCATGTGGAGTGGATGCACGATTTTGTTCGTCGGCTGTCGCTTACAGGTATTAACTTAGTTTGCCAAGATTGGGGCGGTCCGATTACCCTGCGTCTCGTCGCGGCCGATCCAGATCGTTTTGCGCGGGTGGTGGTTTCAAACACCGGGCTGGCCGATGGGCGCGGCATCTCGTTGGCAATGGCGCCCAAATTGCGACAACTGCTGGCGCAGACTCCGGTCCTCAACACTGAAGATTGCGATAACGCAATGCGAGAAGGGCTGGGTGAGCGTGGCGGCTTTCAAGACCAAGCCAGGAATGCAGCAGCTGGCAGCGATAATCGTCCTCCATTCATGTATTGGATACAACACTGCGCCAAGTCTGACGATTTTAACCCTGGAGCGATGATGCGGCGCTGGCTAATGCACTGTACTGATGAGCAGCAGGCGGGCTATGCCGCACCGTTTCCGGTCGAAACAGCTAAACAGGGCGCGCGCAGATTTCCTAGCCTCATTCCGCTGTTTCCTGACGATGTGGAAGTGCCCGCAAATCGCCAAGCGTGGGAGGCGCTCCGTCAGTTCGAAAAGCCGTTTTTAACTGCCTTCAGTGAGGAAGATTCGGGAAATATGGATCAGCAGTTCCAAGCAGAAGTCCCAGGCGCCGCAGGGCAAAAGCATGTTCGGTTTTCCAGCGCCATGCACTACACCCAAGATGATGTTGCGCAAGAATTTGCCGAGGTAGTGCTGGCATTTATTACCGACAATCCTTAGTTGCTGCGGAGGCAAGACGCATTGTTTGTTCTTATCGCGGTGAAACTCGAGTTTTGCGGCAAGGGAATCAGCTGCTACCTGATTGATGGGGCTATCAAGCAAACAAAAGAGCAGGATTACAAACAGGTTAAGTTGGACGTTCTCGCAATTAATCCCTCCCTAGGATTCTACCCTGCTGTAGGGCTCGAACTGCTGGCCGAGACTCGCGCAACGACATCAGCGAAGTTTGGCGTCCCTCCCGGGTATTGCATGGGGAGGAGCCTCTGATGTCTGAACTTATGTATCTCCTTATCAACACAACTATGACATCGCTGCTCAAATCGTTGCTGCGTCGCCCTGAAGCAGGCCCACGGGTACTACTGCGGTGAATTCATTAAAGCAAAAAACAGGAGGCGACATGCTTAAGGGGCACTACATCACATGGGAGGGCTCTGCCAATGCGCATACTATGGCACCGTTTGAGAAAACCATGAGGTCGATTTATGACGACGAGCAAGGCCTTGCGTCTGAGTCGACGACTGATTCCGTAGCATCCCCACAATGAAGGTCACTCGATCCATGCTGCACTCGGATTTGCAGCCTTTTTACTGGCGCTTTCGTCATGTTGGCGTGATGGTGCGGTTCCGCTGGTTAGCTCTTTTGATCAATTTTTTGTTGAGGCACTTTGCTGCAGGCAAAAACATTGATGGGCTTGATTGTGAAGAACATTTTGTGCCTAGTGCTGATAGAGGCAGTGAAATAAGAGTCCGTATATTTAAGCCGAAAGCACAAAAGGGGCCCCTACCAATTTTGGTTTACCTTCATGGCGGTGGATATGTGTTGGGCAATCCCGAAATGTCCGCCGCTGTTATTCATCGATTTATCGAGAGCCGTCCCTGCATCGTGGTTGCTCCCGACTATCGCAAGGCGTATACCGCACCTTTCCCTGCGGGTTTTAACGACTGTTACGACACCCTCATCTGGGCTGCGAAACACGCAGATTCATTCGGAGGTCGAGCGGATGCAGTTATCGTCGCGGGTCATAGCGCGGGTGGCGGCTTGACCGCCGCGGTAACAATGAAAGCACGCGACTGCGGCGACGTTGAAGTGGCATTTCAAATGCCTATTTATCCTATGATTGATGATCTCCAGCCTTCGGATCTTGATCGGCAGATAGAAGTTTGTGTTTGGGATACGGAAACTAACCGGCTGGCGTGGAGCGCTTATCTTGCACACCTTCATTCGCGAGGCGACGTCATCCCTGCCTACGCGGCTCCGGCTCGGTGCATCGATTTTAGTGGGCTGCCGCCTACCATCACTTTCGTCGGCTCTTTAGAGCCGTTCTATTGGGAAACCAAATCTTACGTTGCTGCCCTACGAGCGGCGGGCGTCGAAGTAGCGTTCGAGGAGTTTGAAAACTGCTTTCATGGGTTCGATACCATTGCGGCTGGCACCAATATCAGCAACGCAGCGCTGGATTACACCTTTACGCAGTTCGCTGATTTTTATGATCGATATACGGTGTCGTGATCGCCGGCTTCGAAATCGCGGCAATCAATACAGAAATTACCTGCCGCTCAGCACTTTGGTATATCCAGTGCTTAGAGCCCTTGTCTGACTGATCATCCCTTTCATGAAGGTATAGCATTTCTTGCCGTTGCAGTGCCGCTTAAGCAAGCGCCTATTCGCAAAAAATAAGCAACACAGGATTCTGAATTAACAATGCGCTGAGGGTGGTTTGAAGGTCCAGGTCATCGTCACCAAGTTCGGGTGAAGACACTTACTCCCGCCGCCTCCACCAAATGTAAAAGTGGTGATTCGAAGGAGTCGCCCCTTTTGCATTTATTGGAACTGGTGGAAGACTGAACACGCGCCGGCACCGCGCGGGTGGCCGATACGAGGTTGGCGATCGCTGAGGCCATGAACTGCCAAGAGCGATCTCATTCGGGTCGCTCATCCTTTTCTAGGCACTCTCTGCATTACCAGGTATCAATGAACGCATGCTTTTTCTCGCTTCTTTGGGGCACCGGTGGCACCTTTTTTAACCCTTCTACGATCCATGATCTTGTCTCGGCAGGGTCAATAACATCGTCTAATCCACCCCCCGCCGCCGCATTAACGGCCTTAGCCTGCTCATAACCCTCGGCGACCCTCGCGTTAAAGACTTTAAGTCTCTCCTCTGGATCTTCTATGGCCATCAGCTCGTCTCGGAATCCGAGCTTGATGCTACCTTCGATGTTCATAGCCGCAAATTCTGCTGTCGGCCAGCCCACAGTGAGTAAACCTAAGGACGAACTACCCCCGCACATCGCTTGTATACCAAGGCCATAGGCCTTGCGGATAACCACTCCGAACTTAGGTGTAGTTGTATTGGCTCCAATGTTAAACATTCGCGCAGAGTGACGAACAAGAGCTGTGGCCTCAGCTTGGGGTCCCACCATCAGTCCGGGGCAGTCCATCAGACTCAGTATGGGGATATCAAACGCGTCGCATAATTTCAAAAATCTGGCACTTTTATCTGCAGCCTCAGAATCAATGGCGCCGGACAGATGATGAGGATTGTTGGCAAGCACCCCCATTGGTTGCCCCTCAATGCGAATGAAAGCCGTGATCACTCCAATCCCAAATTTTTCTCTAACTTCTAGCACCGAACCGACATCTGCGAGCGTCTCGATTACCTGCCGCATATCGTAGAGTCGCAGTCGATTTTCAGGGATGACTTGGCGAAGACTTCGCTGATCTGCAGCCTCCCACTCATTGAGTGTGCCTTGAAAGTATGACAGGTATTTTTTTGCCACTGCTACGGCTTCGGCCTCATCATCAACCAGAATATCCACAACGCCATTCGGTACCTGAAATGACATGGGACCAACCTCTTCAGGTGTGTACACGCCAAGTCCCCCACCTTCGATCATGGCTGGTCCACCCATGCCTATCGTGGAATCTTTTGTCGCAATAATCACATCGCAACAGGCCAGCAAAACAGTGTTCCCAGCGAAACAGCGTCCATGGTTAATACCGATCATTGGGACGGCCCCAGACAGCTTGGCAAACTGCGTAAAGGTATGGGTATCAAATGACACGCCGGGGCCCAAATTATCGTCTCCGGGGCGACCGCCGCCGCCCTCACTAAATAACACCAGTGGCAAGCGAAATCGGAGAGCCAGCTCAAACAACCGATCAGTTTTATAGTGATTTCGGCTGCCCTGCGTGCCTGCTAATACGGTGTAGTCGTAGTGAACCACCATGGCGGACGATGCTTTTTCACCAAATAAATCAGCATTGACGGTGGCTGTACCGCCGATCAAACCGTCCGCGGGCGTGCGTTTGCGTAGTGTGTCCATATCATGGCGCTGATGCTGACGTGCAACGATAAGAGGCCAGTATTCTTTGAATGAGTTTTGATCTACCAAGTCAGCAATATTTTCCCTGGGCATGCGACCACCGCGTGCTCGTCTTTTTGCCACTGCCTCTGGTCTATTCTCGTCTAGTGTATAAGCGTGTCGATCAATGTTTTCTTGCAAGTCGGCACGAACGTGATCAAGGTCTATCTGCATTTGAGAGGTTTCGTCCTGCTCTCTTTCAACCTCCGCTTCTTTGAGAACGAAGAGCGTCGCTGCCTCCGTAACAATGTCACCTACCTGCACAAGCATCCGGTGAACGATCGCATCGCATTCCGCAACAATTTCATGCTCCATTTTCATTGATTCAATGACCAGAATGGCATCACCCGCTTTCACCTGAGCTTCGGCTTTAGCTTCGACCGCTACTATGGTCCCGGGTATGGGTGCACGGCCAGAGACCATGCCTTCAGGCACATCAATCTCTTGGGGCTCAGCTGGCGCTGCCTGACCAGTCGCATCTTGCTGGCTGAAAACCGCAAGGGGGTCCTCTCGTTTTGATGAGCCCTGGCTGACACCCTCGGCTCCGCCGCCAGTCTCGGCGACCATGAAATGGTCTGGGCCCTGCCACTCGTTGGTCAACTGCTCGACCGTCTCTTCGATCCACCGCGTGTGCGTAGCGCCGCTAATAAAATCCTCATGGGAAAGTATGTTTTTCAGAAAAGAAATATTGTTTCGCACACCTTCCAAATGAAACTCAGACAGGGCCCTGATGGCTTTTCTGGCGACATCGGAAAAATTGGATGAGCGCTCATGCACGATGACCTTGGCGAGCAGAGAATCGTAGGCAATGCTGGTCTTGTAACCGACATAACCAAACCCATCGGTTCGAACTCCGGGTCCGTTAGGTGGTTCGTATCGCACCAAGCGTCCTGAACCCGGCCTAACACCGCCATCGGCGGTGATGGTCTCTAAATTGACCCGAGCCTGAATAGCAAATCCAGACAGCGCCGGTGGCGCCTGAGCATCGAGGCCTAAATCGGTGAGTGAGGACCCGAAGGCCACTGCAATCTGACCGCGAACTAAATCAAAGCCTGTGACTTCCTCGGTCACCGTATGCTCAACCTGCAGACGAGCATTAGCCTCAATGAAAACAAAATGATCCTCTGTGGCGCTACCGGTTGATCTGTCCTCCTCCACGCCTTTGTCCAAGACTAAAAACTCGAAAGTGCCAAGGCTCATGTATTTTTCTTGTTGCGCAAAGCTCACAGCCGCGCTCGTCATTCTTTCTCGGAGGCTGGGTGCTAAGTTCGGCGCCGGCGCAACCTCAACCAACTTCTGATTGCGACGCTGCACAGAACACTCTCGGTCACCAAAGTGGACGATGCTACCGCTGGCATCGCCAAGTATTTGAACCTCGATATGCCTGGCACGGGGCAAAAACTCTTCTACGTAAACATCGCCAAGACCAAAGAACGCAAGCGCTTCAGATTGGCATCGCTCAAACGCGTCCTTGAGTTCGTGTTTGTCGTGAACAACACGGGTACCGCGACCTCCTCCACCGCCGATGGCCTTAATAATGATCGGCCCATCAACACGGTCAAAAAATTCGTTTGCCTGTGCTAGGGAGACGGCGTGATCAGTTCCGGCAAGCACAGGGACACCTGCTTGACTGGCTGCCCGTCTTGCGGCTCCTTTATCTCCAAAAAGTTTTAAGTGGTCCACACTGGGTCCGATGAACGTGAGCTCCGCCGCCAGACAGGCGGCGGCCAAATCGGCACGCTCAGACAGGAAACCGTAGCCCGGGTGGATCGCGTCGCAGTTAGTTGCTTGAGCAGCAAGTATTACCTGCTCAATGTTGAGGTAGGCCTCGGGACCCTCTCCGGGGATTAACACGGCCTCGTCACTCATTTTGATATGCAGGCTGGCTTGATCGTCGCTCGAGTAAATAGCAACGGTTCGAATACCCATATCCGCGGCAGCGCGAGCAATGCGGATGGCTATCTCGCCACGGTTCGCGATTAAAATTCCTTGAGACAGCATAAACTCCCCCTGCTGGTATGGTTAAGTTTCTATCGAACGTTCCTGTGATGGTTATTGCTATCAGGACTAGTCGCTACTGCAACTTAATTCGTGGCTTGTTACCAATCACACCGTCCTTATTTAGTTTCTCTAGTTGACTGTCAGATAGTCCTAGAAGACCACCCAGTATTTCTCGATTATGCTGTCCCAATGTCGGTGCTGATGTCCCAATTGGGATCGCCGACTCCCCAGATCTCCAGGGCGCACTCGGGTGGGGTTGCTCACCCATAAACGGATGCGATACAAATTGCATGTAGCCACGACTAAGCAAATGCGGGTCGTCCATCAAATCTGATGCACTGTTCAGGGCGATTCCCGTGATGCCTATCGACTGTAGATCATGCATCATTTGTGGCGCACTACCGATGGCAGTCCACTCCTGAACAGAACACGCTATCTCCTCGGCTTTGTTCCGCCGGTGGTCTTGACTCAGCCCAGCATAAGGTCCAAGTGTCGGTATATATGTGACGGCTGAGCGCCACTGCTCCTCGGTCTCCACCTGGATCAGTATCCAGTCATCTTCATCGATGCATGCAAAGACTCCGTGAATGAAATAGTCGGGGTTAACATTCCCTCGCCTAGGAGGGGGCTCACCTTTAATCGACTGATGAACCACGCCGTGCACCGCGTTGGGTAACAAACACTCGACTTGGCTAAGATCTATTGATTGGCCCTTACCAGTCTTCTTTTTATGAAACAGCGCCGTGAGAAGCGCTGCAGTCCCATAAAGGCCCGCAATCGCATCTCCAAATGCAACGTGTAACATGGTCGGCGGTTGATGCTCACTGCCCTGCAAATGTGGCAGTCCTGAAGACTGCTCAACGGTAGAACCATAGGCTCGAAATGCAGCCCACGGGCCAGTACCACCAAAGGCGGGCATTGAGACCATAACAAGTTGAGGGTTTTCTTGACACAGCACCGGGTAGTTCAGCTGTAACTTCGGGAGTACGCCACCTGAAAAGTTTTCAATCACAGCATCCGCTTCACCGACAAGACGGAGCAACAGATCCCTGCCTGCTTTCGACTCGAAATCCAAAGTGACATCAAGTTTGTTGCGGTTGAGATTGATAAATCGGACCTCTTTTTCGGCGCCATTGGAGTTAATCCACGCCTCAGTGGCCTCCCAGCTTCGAAACCAATCAAACCGAGTACAACCCTCAATCTTAATGACGGTGGCACCCATGTCAGCAAGGTTTCGTGTGGCCAGAGGCCCGGCCCAACCCATGGAGAGATCGACAATCACAACCCCCTGCAGTGGGCCCTGTGAATTACCCCTATCAACCTCCGCCATACTGTCAGATCCATTGACGCCTTTAGCATCATCGGCTGTTGAAGTTTCCCTAGCCCACAATGGGTTGTTAGCACCGAGAGGAACTGCATCGCCACCAAAGTGTGGTGGCGTTTCAACTAATCTAAATGGGCAGGAAGGCGCTTGAAAGGTCTCGCCCTCGGAGCTGTATTCACTGAAAGCGTTGCGCTCTACATATTGATCAACCGTGAATAACTCTTCCATAGTCGGCACGCGCGCAAGCGGAATGCGCATACCCTGGCCTCGATAGAACAAATCCTTGGCACTGTGCTCTGAGAGCGCTTTCAAGATTCTGGGTTCTATGATTCCCACGTCATCTAACCTGGCCATACTGCTTTGATACTTAGATTCCATGGCAAGATCATCGAGCCCTAGCAACTCACAAAAAGCTGCCCACTGCGAAGGGTTGAGTACGGTGACCCCCAACCAACCATCCTTGCAAGGCCATATACCCAGTGGATAGGTAGGGGCGAACCGATTGATACCCAGTCTTTTTGGCATTGGCTGGTCATTAAAGCTCATGGCTGCACCAATATCGGTCAGACACATGTTTGCTTCCAAAATTGAAGCGTCGAGACAAAATGCGCCAGATGTTTCCTGCCCGGCGAGCAGATGCCCTAACAAGAAACCGAGCGACCCATTAAAAGCGCTTAAACCACCTATGACCTGCGCCTGATAGCCCGTAGGAATAATGGGTGGACCATCGGTATCGCCAATGCCGTGCATCAATCCGGTAAGCGCATGGATCGACGCGTCAGAACCGCGAAAGCCAGCATAGGGACCGGTCAAGCCATACCAGCTAATAGCGCAGACATTAGTATCAAAGTCATCTACCGCTAACGACGTTGGCAAGGTTGATACATCGAGAATTACAAGATCAGCCGCAAGAATAGCCGGATGTGTCAGTACGCTGTCAGTCCAGCACACACTCTGTTTATTAGCATGTAGATAAGCATGAATTGCGCTGGTGCCGTTATCCAGTAGCGGCGCAATATGGCGGGTGGAAAAACCTTCAGGCGGCTCTAAATTGACCACCCTCGCCCCATAATCAGCGTACAGCTTTCCTGCGTAACCACTGGCAACGGTACCTCCAATGTCGACAATCAAGAGATCGTGGAAAGGTGATGAATCGATAGGTGTATGCGCCTTCACTCTAACCTCAGCCTTTTCTTTCACTTTTGATAGCGCACTTAAATGGCAATAGCCTCACCGTTCATGCCATCTGATTCATTGCTGGCAAGAAATACGGCAATGTGCGCGATCTCCTCTGGCTGCAAAAATCGACCCATTGGAATTTGTGCCAGAAGGCGCTCACGGAATTCTGCTGACGGCATGCCCTGTGCCTCCATACGATGCTCTACGCCCTTAATAAGATCGGTCTCCACGATGCCGGGGCAAATGGCATTGACGTTGATACCGTTTTTCGCGTTCTCCAGCGCGATACAGCGAGTTAGACCCACGATTGCATGCTTTGAAGTGTTGTAAGCGGCAGAGTTAACACTGCCTCGCAATCCTGCAACTGAGGCAACATTAATAACTTTACCTCGACCCAAACTTTGCATGTGCCTAATTGCGTACTGGGTTAGATTAAAGACCGAGTAAACGTTGGTCCTCATAAGCTGATCAAACTCATCCATGCCATGGTCAATGAAGGGTTTTCCAATATGAATGCCCGCATTGTTAACAAGCACATCAAGGTCTGGGTGCCGCTCTATTGAAAAACAAAATAGGGCCTCTATCGAATCCATCGAACTAATATCAGTTGGGAAAAAAGAGACGTCGACACCATAGCCGTCTAGGGCTGCCTTAGCCTTCTTGAGCCCCGCCTCATTAGACGCAGTGAGTACTAAGTTTGCTCCCTGACTGGCGTAAGCCTTTGCAATTGCAAACCCGATACCCCGACTAGCACCCGTGACCAGCGCCGTCTTGTGCTCGAGTCGTTTGCCTCCGATCGTGATTGGATTAGACATCAGGTCCAAACCTCCAAAGTCTTAGCTCTACCGCTCTCTCGAGGCCATTCTAAATTAAGGCGCGCACCCTTGTGCACGTAGACTGGCTTCATGGCCACTTCCTTGATAACAACGCTTTAATTTGAACGCCCTTCGCATAGTCTGCAGATCTATGTGATGCTAAGCGCCTCCGAGTCCCGGGATCTCGCAAAAAAAGTCAGCCTCAACTTTCATGCTGACGGCAGAGTTTTGATGGCCCGCGCCACCCCAATTTGGCATCACCATGGAATACAACCCAACGCCTCCAGCAACCATAACTAAAATATGCTCCGGCGCCTTGAACGAGGGATATTCGCCATCAGGGTCGTCTATAAAATGTTTTCCAAATTCCCCGCCAAACCGAATATGGTCTGCTTTTAATAGATGTGTGAGCTCCCACAATCTTTTTTGTATCGATTCTCTCGTGTGCCCCGATCGCGCCAGTACATTTGCGTGCTTAGGCCCTAAACAAACCAGCGCCATCCCTGATGCAAAAATGGCGTTATTAGTGGCGATATTGGTCAGTCCAACGGACAAAATGTGCAAAAGCTTCTCCGCATCCTCGGGGTCGTCAGCGTTATCGCTATAAAGGCACGAATGTGGTGCCTCGCAGCCTAAGACTGTGACGACGCTGTCAGACTCATCGAAGCCCAGGCTCGTATGCATGGGCGGGAAGGGCGACGCCTCCTCCGCTTCCGCGAGGCAATATGTAAACTTCCCGGGGTGGCCATGAAGGGCCATGTCAGATATACCCGGGCGCCCACCGCCGATATTGATCAAGCAAAGACGTAGAGCCCGTCCAATACTGGCGTTGGCTCGATGGCCGGGGCCAAGTGCGCCGTAACCGGACGCCACTGGACCGCAGGTGTTGCGAGCCGGCCCATTAACGATAATTAACGGGGCTGTGCAGTGTGTGGTCGCTTGCAATTCTGATAGGTCAAACTCGGGTTGTGCCACGGCTTTAACCGC
>JADHNQ010000047.1 GCA_016779425.1 Pseudomonadales bacterium
GCGATGAGCACCCTGCGCGCGGTGCGCAGACTGCGACCAGACCCAATTGACGAGGCTACCATCGAGCGTGTGCTCACCGCGGCCACATGGGCACCAACGGGCGGAAATACTCAACCTTGGCGCATCGTCGCAGTCACCGACGCTGATTTAAAGCAGGCGCTGCAAGATCTCTACAAACCTCATTGGGACGCCTATGTGCCCGGCTACGAGGCCCGCTTGGATCTCATGCCCGAAGATGCCAAGTCCTCTAGCATCAAGGCCCTGGACGCCGGTAATTATCTGGCCGCTCATATGCACGAAGCGCCGCTTATCGCGATTTTCTGCTTCAACCCAAAGTTAATGGCCATCACTGACAGCGACTTGGATCGACCCAGCGTGGTCGGCGGAGGATCCGTATACCCTGCTGTCCAGAACTTTCTTTTGGCATGCCGCAATGAGGGGCTGGGCTGCGTAATCACTACCCTACTGTGCTACGAGGAGCCGGCGGTGAAAGACCTGCTGGGCATCCCCGAAGACTGGTACACCTGCGCGCATATTCCCGTAGGTCATCCTGTTCTGGGCGGTCATGGCAGCATTCGCCGCCGCTCTGTTGATCAAATGGTGCGCTTTAATCGGTGGTAAATCTAACAGCCGTCATTCAATACGCGCCTGAATCAGTAAATCCACTGCGCAAGACCGCCCCCACCATGGATGAATTCCCAGCAGCGCAATGAAGCAAACGCACATCATCAAAGAGCCATGCAGCAAATGACAGATGACACCAATACCCAGCGCAAACCGCTAAATACCTATCAATTGGCTTCTTATGGCGCACCGTCGATGCCGCTTTCGATGGTCGCACTGCCCCTAGCCGTTTATCTCACTCCCGTATATGCCGACTCCGCAGGCTTCGGTCTGAGCCTCGCCTTTGTCGGACTGATGCTGGCTCTGTCCCGGGTATTTGACGGGATTACAGACCCAGTGATCGGTTTCATGTCCGACCGTATTCGCACCCGATGGGGACGCCGAAAACCCTTCGTCCTCATCGGCATGCCGATATTTATGCTGGGGGTTTGGCTCCTGTGGATTCCACCCATTGAGTTTCGCGAGGTCACCTGGCTCGGCATGACATTCAATACCGGCTACCCCTACTTATTGGGGGTACTGGTCATCATGTATGTTGGTGCCACCATTAAGGATGTCCCCTATTCCGCTTGGGGGGCCGAACTGGCCCAAGGGTACAATGAGCGCACCCTGGTGATGAGTTGGAAGGAGGCATTTACGGTCACGGGGTCATTGATCGGAGCCATGACACCTGCGGTGATCGTCTTCTGGGGATATACGAAACCCACAGATAACGTCTATTTTTTGACCATTGCCCTGGTGATCGTCATGCCGCTGCTGGTGTTTAACATGCTCTACGCGGTACCGGAGCATCCAGTCAAAGAGAGCAACACCCAACGCTTGTCCCTAAGGGAGAGTTTTCGCTATGTCTGGGCGAACGAACCCTATCGCGTACTGGTGATTATCTTTCTGTTCTCCACCATTGGTTCAGCCATGACGAACTCGCTGAGCTTTTTCTTCGTCAAACACGTGCTGCTTGCGGGCGATTTGTATGGGTTTTATCTCGCCCCTTATTTCCTCTCGCAAATTGTGGCGATTCCCCTTTGGTTCAAGCTGTCGGCTCGTATCGGTAAACACCGGGCGACCATGGTTGCTATTTTCTGGTACGCGCTTTGGTCTTGTTTCATTCCGCTTATCGCGATTGCACCCCAGGTCTGGTTCGATGCCTTCGAACTAAGCCGTGTGCTGTCGTTTTTACCCGACAGTTGGCTTGTTGGCATGAATGCCCAGTTTGAGGGCATACCCACGGGCAAGTTTGCTTTCTTCATTGGCGTCATGTGCCTAAAAGGCAGCGCCATAGGGGCCCTGAGCGCCTTGCCCTATGCCATGGCGGCAGACGTTATTGACTTAGATAGCGTACGAACCGGTAAGAAACAGGGCGGAGCTTACTTCAGTATTTGGACGATGACGCGCAAGCTCGCCTACGCCCTGGGGTTGGTCGTAGGAACCACGGCGGCAACGATTGTTGGCTTTAACTCGTTGGCAGACCCTATTGAAAATCCCAACAGCATGTACTCGCTTATTTGGCTGGCATGTCTGTATTCTATCGTGCCGGCGATCTTCAAATTTGTGGCGGTACCAATGCTTTGGCGCTACCCGTTGACCGAAGAAAAATTAAAACAAATTCAAGAAGATATAGACTCAGGCAAACAAATTGCTTGAAGTTTTTCTCAAAAAACGAAGCCAAGGGAGTATTTTCGTAGACCATGTCGGCACGTTACCAACAACAGCAGATCGAATCCTGGCATGAAGACGGGGCCGTGGTTGTTCCGAACTTTTTCACCCCCGATGAGATTGCCCCAATATATGATGACTACGCACGCTTGTACGGATTCGAAGGCGCTGGCAACGGCAATCCGCTAGCAATCGATACTGGTCAGCCTGCAGGCGCCTTCCACCCCAAACAATTCAAGAATCTCGATACCCTACCCTACGATGGTAGTGTGGAAATGAACCTGATTTCACTTCATCCATCGCTGATTCAGCTGGCGTCAGAGCTACTTGGCAACCAACCGGTACAGCTCTACCAATCTCACACCTGGGCCAAGTTCACCGGGGAAGCCGATTATGACCAGCCCTTTCATTGTGATTATGGCAATCACACGCTCACGGTGCCTGGCGAGGATGTTGCCCAGCGCACGGTGAATTTTGTGATTTATCTGTCTGACGTCACCGATGCATTAGGGGCCATGCACTACGTGAAAAAATCTGACTCTGATGCGATTTTGGGCAGCCGTGCGATTGCAGCACCCACCGAATACCAGGTTGCACTCAAGGCGCGACAACATTCTGCCGCGGCTCCTGCAGGATCGATTATCGCCTATGGCATCGACACGTTTCACCGCGGCACGAATATGACCGAGCCAAATGGCCTGCGCTACACTATGACCGTCAGTTTCAAGCGAGCCGATAACGCCAATATTGGCTTCCACGTATGGCAGCATGCGCTAGAGCGCCCCTGGCACCTTCTATTAAATCACGCCACACCAACCCAGCTCGAATGCCTAGGGATTCCAGCGCCGGGGAACGCGTTTTGGACAGACCTTACGCTACGCCAGTGCCAGCAACGCTGGCCTGAATGGAATATGTCAGAGTACGTATTGGCGCTCGCTGGCGCATCGCCCGATGCAGCGAATCACGCCGACTGAAGACCTCATTATTTAAAATCTGCGGCGCTATGTCGCTCGACGACGCGCGTTTCCGGGTCGCCCCAAGGTCGGTTTACCCGGCGTCCTCTATCCACTGCCGGTCGCGCCTCAATTTGATGGGCCCAACGCGCGACATGGGTATAGGAGTCCGCCTGAATAAACTCACTAGACTGGTATAGGTTGTTGATCACAAGCTGACCGTACCAGGCATAGTTGGCCATATCCGCAATCGTGTACTCATCGCCGCAGAGAAACTCGCGTTCAGCAAGCGTACGATCCAGCACGTCCAGCTGGCGCTTTACCTCCATGGTGAATCGATCGATCGGGTACTGCATTTTGAAGGGTGCATAGGCGTAAAAGTGCCCGAAACCGCCTCCCAGATAGGGAGCACTCCCCATCTGCCAGAACAGCCACGACAGGCATTCAGCACGCTGAGATGGCTCAGTGGGCAGAAACGCACCGAACTTTTCGGCCAGATAGACCATGATTGCACCAGATTCAAACACTCGAGTCGGCGTCGGCGTGCTCAAGTCCAGCAAAGCGGGAATTTTGGAGTTTGGATTGATTTCAACGAAGCCGCTACCGAACTGCTGACCCTCGCCGATGTTGATGGTGTAGGCATCATACTCAGCGCCGGTATGCCCAAGATCGAGTAGCTCCTCTAGCAGCGCAGTCACCTTGACGCCGTTGGGGGTCGCAAGCGAGTACAGCTGCAGCGGGTTTTCACCCCGAGGTAGTTCTTTATCGTGGGTCGCGCCCGCAATGGGCCGATTTATGTTGGCAAAGCGGCCACCGCTTTCGTTATCCCATTCCCATACCTTGGGTGGTACGTATTCATCTGCGGAATTTGAAATCTCATCGCTCATGGTGACTCCTTGGTTGTGTGTTTATACGTATGCCGTCAAAGATTTCGGCAAGCTACGCTAGACCGGCGACATGACCGCCCTGGGTAGGTGCTCCTCTGCCCGCATCGTCAGCGGTGATCAATGCATCTGCAAGCACTTCCATCATCAGAGCGCGATCAGGGTGCTGCTCTGCGGTTAAATCCCGCATTTCGTCAGGGTCTGCGATCAGATCCATCAACTGCTCCTCTCCCTTGCTATTGCGGGTATATCGGTACTGTTCAGTAATCACCGTACGTGTTTTTGCCGGAATCGGAGTTAACTTCGCGGTAATGGTTGCCACATCATCTTCGATCAGCACATGGTCGCGCACCCTCGCGGCGGAATCTGCCAACATCGGCGTTAAACTTTTACCCTGGATACCGTCGTAGCCAGCAAGGGAGCAAAGCTCTAGCAAAGTGGGTGCAATATCGATACTTGATGACAGACCCCGAGAGCGCAGGGCTGGCATACCTGGAGCATCGATGATCAATGGCACCTGCAAGGTGCCACGATAGTGCATGAATCCTTTTAGAAATAAGCCGTGATCACCCATCATGTCCCCGTGATCACTGGTGAATACGATGATGGTGTTGTCTCTGACCCCAAGCTGTTCTAGCTGACGCAATATCTGACCGACGCCCTGGTCAACCATCTCGATCATGCCGTAAGTAGCGGCGATGGCCTGGCTGAGCAAGCGGTCGTTGCCGAATCCGCACGGGGCAACCCAATCGCGCTGTTTGGAAGGATGAACACCTTGGAATAGGCGCAGGTGTGCAGGAGCATGCTCTAGCGGGTCGTGTCGAGACTGCGGCAGTGGCATATCATCCGGGCTATGACGATCAAACCAAGGCCCTGGAGGACACATCGGGTGATGCGGGTCAGGGTATGAGCACAGAGCCATCCAGGGTTGATCGCCCTCGCAGGACTCTTTTATAAACTGCTGGGTACGCTCGGTGACGAAACGCGTGGAATGATACTGCTCCTCGTAGGGTGCCTCATAAATTTGCCACCATTCATCACTTCGTTTTTGGCCGGGAGCCGTCTGATCGTGAGGTGTCAGAAGGTCCTCCCGCCTAGCGCCGCGCTCAAGAGCCCAGTGCAGATGATGGCCTGTCACTCGGGCACCATGGTCTATCGATAGCTCAATCTTCTCAAAACCGTAAAAATCATCCGGATCTTTCGGCAGTGCATCAGTGTAGCGTTCAAAATCCTCGAACTGATCCCAACCGTCTGGCTCACTAGGCAGTACTGCGCCCTCTCCGCGAAAGTCCACGACCGCGTTGCGACTCATTCCGTGCTGCAAATGTGACTTGCCTAACAAGGCCGTGCGGTAGCCGTCAGCACGCAGTTGGCGCACAAATGTATTGGCGTGCCAGTCAAGAGAGCGATCGTTAAAGATCACGCCGTGGGCTGTGGGCATGCGTCCGGTCAAAATCGTTGCCCGATTGGGCATGCACACAGGATTGCTCACCCAGGCATTTTCAAAGACACATCCCGAGGCAGCGAGACTGTCAAGATGCGGTGTTTGAACAACGCCATTGCCCATAAATCCGACATGATCAGCGCGCTGCTGATCCGTCATGATGAACAAAATATTAGGCTTGCGGGCCATGGTTCCCCTCCTATCGGCTTACCGCGGCAAATCCTTCGATAAACCCAGATGACCTTCGCACCCCTTTTGGTTCGGGCTAGATCATCGCACCGAAGCGCGCATAAAGTCCTGTCGCTGCATTCGAACAGTAAGTACGTCTGCGGTGGAGCGATCCACTGCTTTGTTGAGTCCAGCGGGCAATCCTGCCTGGGACACGAGGGCATTCGTCCGCGCCATTCGGGCAGCGGCGCTAAACTCGCTACTTCTGGCTGCCATAGATTCGCGCAGGCCTTTCCCTGTTTGGCCTTGCCCAGACTGCTGTACCACGGTACCGGCGCCACCCAAGCCCTCATAGGTACCGCGACCCACGAAAGTTTTTGGCACACCCATCTTTGCGCGACTCACCGAGTTATCGGTAAACGGCATCTGTGCAGTAGTGGTGACAGGCAGGGACATAAACGCTAAATCTGGCCGAATCTAACTAAAGAGGGGCAAAGTTTAGCCGATTCATCCTACAAGCGTCCATGCAACCGGCGATCTCGTACCGCTACCAACCTGAGCGTCCGGGCTCGCCCTTATATGGACCCACAATTTCGTCTGTAATCCACCCGCCATAGAACCCCCCTGCCTGCGCACGAACCCGTTGTCCTGCGACATAGCATTGGCATTGAGCGGGATAAAACGACACCCAATTTGCCAACTCTGCAAAGGCCTGGGTGGGTTTGGAGTAGCACCAGGCCAATCTGCGATCAGCGTAGGCAAAATATTTGGCCTCGCCTTTCCACTCGCAATATGAACTGCCGTCCACCAGCTCTAAGTCCGTCTGCAAAGCTTCGGGAGGCAGATAAAAAGTTGGCGGACTCGCTGTTTCCAGCACCCGTTTGCTGGTGCTTGTCTCGGCCAACAACGTGCCATCCAATGCCAGCACCCGCACAGTGCGACCATCGTCAGCGATGGCGGGCGGACGCGGATAATCCCAAACAGACTCTTCCCCGGTTTGAGGTTCGACAGCAAAGTCTGGACGCTGGGCGCCAGTGTAGTTCCAGCCATAGAGCCCTGTGCCCTTCGATTTATTGCTCATGACTGCATCCTCTGCCGATAGTATTAAAGTGAGGTGGGTTGTTGATCCGTCCGAAGCATTAGCCTTTCGACTCGAACCCTTCCCGGAGCACGGGCTTTACCTTGGCAACCGCCAATAGCGATTCCACGCAGTCTCGAATGGATTCATCCAATGAGCGAAAGCGCATACCCGTGACCTCACAGATACGGTCGTTTCTTAACTCACATTGTGCCCAGATGCCGCGCATTTCCGTCTCTCTAGCCTGAATGCGCTCGGGGAAATTATCCGTTACCTCTGGCGTTGCATGACCAAGTTCTGGCAACAATCGATCAATAGATGCACAAACATCTTCGACATTCCGCGTATCGGTCGACCATGCGATATAGCGTTCACCATTTTTCACATTCACGTTTTCAAGCAGGCGAATATGACATTCCGCATCGTCGCGCACATCGACGGTCATCCAAGGACGATAGGCTCCATTCTGGTAATACTTACCCAATAGCATCATTTCAATATTGTGCTGCCATGGCCCCATGTCTTTTTGATGGGCAGATAAAATCGGACCCACGTTATCCGCAGGGCAAACGCGAATACAGTCCCATCCGCCATGGGCTTCGGCGGCGTCAGTGAACAGGCGCTCGAGGGCAACTTTGCCCATAGAGTACCCTTGCCCGCGCTCAGGAGTTCGCTTGGGACTCTCTTCATCGGGATAGCGGTCTTCGTAGAATACCGGGCGGCGCACCAACTCCTGCAGATCTGCCTCTGAAATGATGGCGGCAATGCTTGAAGTGACGATGACGCGGTTCACCGTTTCAGATTGATTGATACTTGCGATGATATGTTCGCAAACGCCACGCATGTAATCCTGATCGTCGTAATTGGTGACGTGGGATACGTGGCAAACGCCTTGGCAGCCAGCGAAAATTTCATCGAAACAACCCGGCTCGTCCAAATTTGCAGAATGCAGGGTCAAGCGGCCAGAAGCGTGGCCCGGCATATTCCTCAAAAAGTCTGTTTTGCGCGCATCGTTCACATCGCGCACACAGGCCCTGACGCGGTAGCCTTTGTCCAGCAGACCTTTGACGACCCAGCTCCCGATGAATCCTGCCGCTCCCGTTACAGCGATAGTGCTGCCTCTAGGTGTTGGTGCCATTTTCCTCTCCTCTCTCTTCTCTCCCTATGCGTCAGATCTTAGCCCATCAACATATACGTCACTAGCGGGTCGTCCGATCACGACGGCGTAGCGTAGTGGCGCCGTATTTCCCTATACTTGTTCGTGTTGTCCCCCGTGGGAGACGCATCAACCATCTTAGATTCAGTCACAGTAGGACAATTTCATGAGCAAAAAGGTCGATTGGTATTATTTTCGCGGCGGATGAACCAGCTGCACTCGAGCATCCAAGTTTTTGGAAGCAAGCAACATAGAAATTTCAGAGACCATACCCGCCAGCCGCAAACTTCAGCGCGAGGACGCCGAAGCGTTGTTGGCCAAGGCCAAAACCATGGTGGTCTCCAAAGGTAAAAAAGTGACTGAGTTTGCAGGTGGCAGCAAGGCATCTGAGGAAGCCGTCGAAGCCATGCTGGGCAGTACGGGCAATCTCCGCGCTCCCACCGCCATCGTCGGCAAACACATCCTCGTTGGCTTTAACGAAGACACCTACAGCGCAGCGTTCAAGTAACGCACTTCATATGCGGCCGGTTCCGCTGGCCGCATTTCATAATGGGGAGACTGAACATGAATGTTAGTGACGCCGTGGCGGCCCGCCGCTCAATAAGATCCTTTCTAGACACGCCAGTCAGTGACGATGTCATTAGAGAGCTACTCGCCAAGTCAGCCCGGGCGCCCTCCGGAGGCAATGTACAACCTTGGCAAATTCAGGTGATCAACGGCGTGCGGATGCAGGATTTTTTGAGCCATTTGTCGGCCTACCAGTCCCGCGAAACCCCAGCCTACGACATTTACCCTAAGGACTTGCCTTCTCCTTATCGTGACAGCCGCTTTAAGGTCGGTGAGGATATGTATGGCTTGCTGGGCATTCCTCGCGACGACAGAGCCGCACGATTTGCACATTTGGCAAGAAATTTTGAGTTTTTTGGCGCACCCGCGGCTTTTTTTTGTTTGATCGACAAAAACATGGGCCCGCCTCAGTGGTCCGACCTTGGCATGTTTTTGCAAACTTTTATGCTCCTTGCTCAGGAAGCGGGCATTGACACTTGTGCACAGGAGGCTTGGGCTACGCGACCCAAGGCCGTAACATCGTTTTTGCAGACACCGGACAACCTAATGCTGTTTTGCGGCATGGCCATCGGCTTTAGGAACCCTAGCGCGCCGGTCAACACCCTTGTTTCCGATCGCATGCCACTGGACTCTTGGGCGACTTGGGCTTGATAAAGCGTGTCCTATTGCCCGCCTCGCATGATGTCCAAAAACTCGGGGATGCGTTTGCCCAGCTGGAAGAAACCTCTATTCGCATGAGGCCATACTAGGCGGTCGTAATCCCGCATCTGCATGCGCAAACTGATCCCTTTGCAGGCCAGGGACTGCCGTAGCGCTCGAAGGCGTAGGCGAGTTGGCCCCATGGGAGCGAACGCACAAACCACTTCATCCATTCGTTCCTCGACCAACCAATGCACCAAGGCATCGTCATCCAAAGCCGTCTCGGCGCAAGGCAGCCCTTCTGCTGCGTAGTGACTGGTCATGCGCTGTAGCCCGTCATCAATGGCGGCTTCAACAAATTGCGTGACAATATCGCTACTGCTTGCCAATACGCTGCGCGGAGACGCGTTCAATGCCACCACGCCCTGAGGTGTTTCCGACGGCATCCACGAGAGATCTTCTTCCGTCACGAGTAATGCCGTGCGACCGTGGTTCGCCCGATAACCGGCGAAATCCGCGGATTCAGGCGCCGGCCAGCGAATATCCGTTTTTTGCAGGGCCTTGGCTGATAGATGTTCGGGCAAATTGAAAGTGGAGGGTGCAAGTTTATTAAGGCCAAGCTCATGATCGCTACGCCCCGCCAAGCGCTCCTGGGCACAGGTTCTAATATTCTTGGGAGTCGCCAGGTAAGACTTGCCTGCCGTGTGAAGACCGGCCACCCAACGCCATCCAAGGGTATTGCTGGCGGGGTCTCCGTCGATAAGATGCCGAACGAAAAAGTCAGCACCAAGCTGCCACGGCAGCTTGAGGGTAAAGATCCAAATGGATGCAAACCACATGCGCGCATGGTTGTGTAAGTAGCCCGTGTTGATAAGTTCTTCGCACCACTCGTTAAATAACGGGATCTGTGTCGCTGCGCTAATGGCAGCAGTGTAATCGGCGCTTTGTCGGCGGTTTTGTAATTGCTGCTGAAGCAAAGCCGGGAGTTGCTGCTGGTATTCGGGCCATAGTAGCCGTCGCTGCTCTAACCACCCCTTCCAATAGGTGCGCCAGAAGACCTCCTGAACAAATTTGAAGGCCTCACTCTGGGAGTGTTGACCCAGAACCTGAGAAATCACTTCGCTTTCGTCAACCAAGCGATGCCTCAGATAGGGCGAAAGCAGGGATACGTGGCCATGTCGCCCAGAGCCTAAGTCAGTGTTTCGGTGAGTCTGATAAGCGCGTCCTGCCTTGCTGATGAAGGCGTCGAGTTGTTGCAGCCCTTGGGCGCGGGTTGCTTGCGGCGGCCAGGCCGGCTGCCCGAGTGTGGACCAGTCGCCAGCTGTTTCTTTTGTCCCCAGGGGCATTTGCTGCATTCTGCTACCGTCATTGCCAACGTTGATCGCGCGCACAATGCCGAGGCTTCGCGGCAATCGCATGTATTGTCCTAGTTTTGTCGCAATGTTATGCCCTATCAAATGAGACATCTTTATACCCTTTCGCTAGTTTCGCTCCTGGCAATGAAGTGACCGACCGCGCCGAGGGTTGATGTCGGTCGAAAAGAACATTCACTCGAGGATCTACCCGTGCAGCATGGAACATGGCATTTCAAGCCCGAAGACGGCGGACATGTAGCGTTGCAGATGCTGCAGCTTCAGCCCGTAGATCCGATCGCTTTCCGGATGAGTGACGTTTGGGGCTACGATGACGACGAGCTTCCTATTGAACCATTTGACATCGAGATTCGTGTGACGGCTCCCACAGTTTTAGATGGGTTGTCGATCTTTGCTGACGCTGTGCAGACCTACATGCTGGAAAATTTCGGGGGCTATGCCAGAGAGCAGTTTCTCGAACGTCTCGACTGGAAGGATGAGTACGCCGAGGTCAGAGTGTGCCAGGTCACCATGGAGGGTTAACG
>JADHNQ010000048.1 GCA_016779425.1 Pseudomonadales bacterium
TAGGCGAGCTGAGGTCGCTCTGGACTACGTTAGAGCGGCAAAGCTCAGTAAAAGCTGAAGGCGATCTGAATGAGCGCACGCGGACTCTGTGCAACAAACACGGCCTGACGAGCGCCGAACTGGCTCTTTATCTTGGTTGGAATCAGCACATCATTGATGAGTGGCTGTTACCGCCCCAGGACCCAAGTCATCGACGCATGCTCAGACGGGATTTCGAGCACCTTATGAGCTGCATCAGTCCGGTGATCGGCGGTAGTGCACCAAACCCACGTCGTCGAGAAGCTTCGCCCTAGCCTCTCCCTAGCGCGGCCCTTGGCCAGTCTCTAAATCCAACAGGTCTCGCATGGATCGGCAGATGTTAGTAGCAGTCTGTTCCCGATTGCCGCACCATTATTCCCTCGGGGTTGTCAAATGTCTGCGTGCTCTGTCCTTAACTCGCTGACGGGGCGGCGTCTCGCATAAGGGCAAGCGTAGGGCATGCAACAAAAAGGGAGGAGCAGCCATGACGGATTTATTCGAGAACTACACGCCACCGTGGATGAACGATGAGCTCACCATGCTGCGTGATGCGGCTCGCAAGTTTTTTACAACCGAGCTGGCACCGCAGCAGGAGCGCTGGGAGGCTAACGGTATTGTCGATCGCGACGCCTGGACAAAGACCGGGGCCGCAGGATTCTTGCTCGCGGAGATGCCTGTCGAATACGGCGGCGCAGGCGGAGACTATCGCCACGAGACCGTGATCATGGAAGAACAGCTTAGTTCCGGAGCCTCGGGTCTCGGCACCCAGGTACACAGCCAAATTGTTGCGCCTTACTTTCTACACTACGGCAATGAAGAACAGCGGCAGCGCTGGTTGCCGGGTATGGCTGCGGGCACCAAGGTGGGCGCGATCGCCATGACCGAACCCAATACGGGCTCGGACTTGCAGAGCATCCGCACCACGGCCATTCGCGATGGCGACGAGTTCGTCCTCAATGGATCGAAAACCTACATCAGCAACGGGCAGCACTGTGATCTGGTTATCGTGGTCGCAAAAACGGATCCTTCCCAAGGTGCCAAGGGCATTAGCCTAATCGTGGTCGAAGAAGGCACCGAGGGTTTTAGTAAGGGTCGTAACCTTAAAAAACTGGGTCAAGCGGCCGCAGACACTTCTGAGCTTTTTTTCGAAGACTGTCGCGTGCCGGCGGAAAATCTCGTTGGCGAGGAAGGCAGGGGCTTCGTGCAGCTCATGCAGCAGCTTCCCCAGGAGCGTTTGAATATTGCCCAGGCAGCCGTAGTGGATATGGAGCGGGCCATTACTCTAACCCTGGATTTTGTAAAAGAGCGCAAGGCTTTCGGACAGCGCGTGCTGGATTTTCAAAATACCAAGTTCAAGCTCGCAGAATGCAAAACCGAAGCGCTGATTGCGCGTACCTTTGTCGATCAATGCTTGGTGAAGCACCTGGCGGGTGAGCTGGATGCGTCAACGGCCTCCATGGCCAAGTACTGGTGCACGGACAAACAAAACCAAATCATCGACACCTGTTTACAGCTGCACGGCGGCGCAGGTTATATGGACGAGTACCCTATCTCGCGCATGTACAAAGATGCGCGAGTGCAGTCCATCTACGGCGGCACCAACGAAATCATGAAAGAGTTGATAAGCCGTACACTTTGAAAATCTTGGAGCAAACCATGTTTACTCAGACTCTTACTTTGCCGATTAGGCTAATCACTGCCGTCGGCCTGATACTCTCAAGCCTTAGCGCTCAAGCAGCTTGGCAGCTGGTGAATGAGTCATCCCAACTGAACTTCATTTCCACCAAGGCCAGCCATATTGCAGAGACCCATACCTTTGATCTGCTCTCGGGGAGCATCACCGACACCGGTAGAGCCCAGCTCAATATCGACCTCGCTAGTGTCGCGACGGGTATCGATATCCGTAATGAACGCATGCAAACCATGCTCTTTAATGTGGTCGCATTTCCTCAAGCCGAAATAACAACCGATCTCGATCTTCGCGAGTTCACATCATTGACTGGCCCGGTGGTTAAACCCATTTCGGCCAAACTCAGCTTAGTAGGCCAATCGACCCAGGTGCAGGGCGACGTGCTGGTGGTACCGGTTGATGGCAACACCGTGAACGTGACCACTGTTGCACCCATTGTGGTCAACGCCAACGGACTGGAGCTGGTCGCCGGCATCGAGGCACTGCGTGAGGTTGCCGGCCTGCCCTCCATTAGCTACAGCGTGCCCGTCACTTTTAGCCTGACCTTCCGCCGCTAAACCGCGACCAAACTCAGGTGCTCGCCTATTGGCGATTTTACTGGCCCCTCGCCCTCATCGGGGTGGGCATGGTGCTGTCGGTGCAGTTTCAAATTGCAACCCTGGCCAAATATCCCGACGCGGTGACCGAGCTGGCGGTCCTTGCACTGGCCTATGGCGTGTTCAGCTTTTTTAATGCCTCACTACAGTTCATTGCCCAGCTGTCCAATGTGTACGCCCGCAGCCCTTATGCGACCCGCCAGACTTGGCGATTTGTCGTGCTCGCCAGCGCGCTCATCATGATGCCCCTCGCCGTCATCGCCGGTACCCACAGCGGCATGGCCCTCATATCTACGATCTTTAGTATCGATGAAAACCTGACAGGCAGAGTAGGCGAGTACCTGGTTCTGCTTTGTCCGCTGATTTTGCTCAACGGTCAGCGCCACTTCTTTTCCGGCTTAATGGTGCAGGCCAAACTTACCGGGTGGATGACCACGATTAACTTCATCTATCTGGCTGTGGTTATCGCTACCCTGCTCACCGGCTTGGCGCTGGCCATTAAGCCAGCCTACGTTGTGGTAGGTGCGGAGACACTTGGGGTTATCGTCATGCTCTGCCTGCTGCTTTGGGCGCGCTATCGCCTATACCAGCCGCCCCAACAGCGCGAGCATGAAACCGTTACGTTTCAAGAGTTGTGGGGGTTTTTCATTCCGGTCTCTACCACCGGGGTAATGTTCGCCCTCAGCCGCCCGATCCTGTTCGCCTTTGTCGCACGCACACCGGACGGCATTGCGACCATTGCGGCGCTGCGCGTTGCCTTCGATTTCAGCATGATCTTTCAACAGGCTGCCAATCAGTTCCGACACTTTTTCATCAGCTTTGGCTTCGACGATCTACCTAGCAAGCGTCGGTTCATGGTCTTTGTCGGCGCGGGCATTACCGCCATGATGCTTGTCTTCAGCTTGACGCCACTGCACAGCTTACTGTGGGGCTCGCTCATGGGACTACCGCCCCAGCTGTTATCGTTGTCTCGAGACGCCACCCTGATCATGTGTTTGATGCCGGCGATCATTATTTACCGCAACTACTTTCACTCGCAGCTGATGATGGCGCGCCAAACATCCGGCATGGCCTATGGCAGCATCGTGCGGGTGATTGGTATCTACGCCTGCACCCAAATACTTTTTTCGCTCGGTTGGCTCGATCACGTTGCCGCTACCTTTATTCTAATCTTGGGCTTCGTTATCGAAGCGATAATCGCCAGAATGTCGAGCCGACGCGCAGCTTTGCTGAATTAGCCGCCACCGCAGGCAACAGCTGATTTATACTGCTGCGCTCCTTGCACAGCTTGTCAGTCAGGATTACTTCTATGACCGTTACCTTGGGCCCCACCTCCCACACCTATTTTTCTCAGCGCCTGCGACTGCACTACACCGATTGGGGTAACCCGGATGCGCCGCCCATGATCCTGATTCACGGCGGCCGCGATCATTGTCGCAACTGGGATTGGGTTGCCGAGCACTTCCGTCACGATTACCACATCATCGCGCCAGATTTGCGCGGTCATGGCGACAGCGAATGGATGGTCGGCGGCAGCTATAACCAAATCGACTACGTCTACGACATTGCCCAACTCCTGCATCAAAAGCAGATGTCGCCGGTTACCGTCATCGGCCACTCGCTGGGCGGGTCTATCTCCCTGCTTTACACCGCCCTTCACCCCGACAGGGTCAACAAGCTGGTGGCCATTGAAGGCATGGGGCCGCCACCCGCCATGATCAAGGAACGTATGGGCCAGAGCATGGGCCAGCGGCTGCACAACTGGATGGACGGCATTCGCAAGTCATCAGGCCGTTTGGTAAGACGTTACCCCTCCCTAGAGGAAGCCTTTCAGCGCATGCAGGCCGAGAACCCGCATTTGTCCGAAGACCAGGCCCGACACCTGACCATTCATGGCAGCAATCAGAACGAAGACGGTACCTACAGCTGGAAATTCGACAACTACGTGCGCAACTTCGCTCCCATTGGCGTGCCCTTTGACGAGATGGGCAAACTCCTCGGCGACATTACCTGCCCGACTCTGTTGGTGCGTGGTCTGGAGTCTTGGGCATCGGACCCAATTGCCGACGGCCGCACCAAGGCATTTAACTGTCCGCTGGAAGTGGAGGCCTTCGCCGACGCCGGACACTGGGTGCACCATGACCAGCTCGAAGGATTTGTTGCACGGGTCAAACAGTTTTTGGGTACGTCTGCCTAACCAAAATTCGATGAGCACCATACAGGCCTTACACGACTCTCACTGGCGCGGGGTGTTTCATATCACCGGCGGCGGTGCATCGCTGCTGTCTGAACTGCTGGCAGTACCCGGTGCCTCGCGCACGCTGCTGGATGCCTCCATACCCTATGCTGGGCAAGCACTGACGGATTTGCTGGGAACACCACCGGAGCAGGCCGCGTCGCAAGCGACAGCCAGAGCCTTGGCCATGACAGCCTATCAGCGGGCAGTGGGCTTCGGCGGCACCGATCACTTTGGGTTCGGCTGCACCGCGAGCCTAGTTACCGACCGCACCAAGCGCGGCCAAACCCGGGCCCACTGGGCTATTCAGACCCTCGGTGCCACGCAAGATTTCTACCTCGAGCTCGATGCGACCAAAACCCGGGACGAACAGGAGGCAGCGCTACGTCAGGCGCTTACGGCCAGTTTGGGCGTGGTCTTGTTGAGTAATGAAAATAAGGGATTACAGGGCAATATCTGCAAAGCAGTCCCAGACTGGCAGCCCTTGCTGGGATCTACCCCCTACCGATGGTGCAGTGGTCAGAGCGACGGTAGCTTGATCTTGCCGGGATCGTTCAATCCCGTGCACGAGGGCCATTACCAGATGCTGCAGACCGCCGAAGAAATCACGGGAAAAACCTGCGCCTTTGAGCTGACCCTGCGTAACGCCGACAAACCCGACCTTGATTATCTGTCTGTCCAGGAACGCCTGGCGAAGATGACAGATCGGCATGTGTGGCTGACCAACCAGGCAAACTTTTCAGCCAAGGCCGAGCTCTTTCCCGGTGCCACCTTTGTTCTGGGCACCGATACCATGGTGCGCATTGGCGAACTTCGCTTTTATGAGGACAATCCGGACAAACTGGCCGTCGCCATCAGGCGGTTAGCAACCCTCGATATTAGCTTCTTGGTGCTGGGTCGTGCAGACGGTGATCGCTTCATGTCCCTCGACGATATCAAACTGCCAAGCTCCCTGCGCGCACTTTGCCAGGGCGTACCGGAGTCGGTGTATCGCAACGACATATCTTCCACGCGCATACGCGCAGGGCAGCAACTCAATAGACCGGATTCTCAGGAATAATCGTTTTCCATCGACCCTGCCGAAAGCGCCAAATCAGCAGCGCCCCTTTCAAAATATAGTCGCCGACCAGCGCCGCGTAGACCCAGATCACCGGCAACCCGAGGTAAGCGGCGACTGCCGCTAAGCCGCAGCGCATTACCAGCAGCCCCAAAATCGTGGCGATCAGCGGAAAACGCGTATCGCCAGCGCCGCGCAGCGCCCCGCCGATGGCAAACTCCACAGCCAGTAGCGGCATCATCGCCCCAAGCACGTAAATAAACTGAACCGTGTATTCGATGGTGAGATCACCGCTGCCGATAAAGTATTTGGCCAGGGCCTGGGCATAAATCATGACTGCCAGACCAATCAACCCCATTGAGGCGATCGCAAGATACATCGAGCGCCACCCGCTGCGAACTGCGCCGGCAAAGTCCTTGGCACCCAAATGCTGGCCCACCAAGGTAGAACCCGCGATGGAAAAACCAAACCCCACGGTCATACATACCGCGAGAATATTCACGCCAATATTGTAGGCCGCAAAGGCCTCAGTGCCGTAATTGTTGCCTATGACGATCAAGAAAATAAAAAAGCCCAGCTGAAAGACACCTTGTTCGAGGGCCGCGGGGTAGCCGATGTCGACCAACTGTTTCAAGCGTTGGCGTCGCCACCATCCGCCACTGACATGACGAACCCGAAACTTCTGCCGAACCCACAAGGTCAACAGCACCAGGGTACCCAAGGAAAAAGCGATGCCTGCCGCCACGGCGGCTCCCGCGACTCCCATCTCCGGCATTCCCCAGCGTCCAAAAATAAAGGCGTATAGGAGGGGCAGGTTCAGGACATTGATACCCGCAGAAATCCACAGCGGTGACCACGCATCGCCGGAAGCCCGCAGCGCCGCGCTCAAAATCAGCATGCCGGCAAAGGCGATATTGAAAAAGGATAGCCAGCGAATGTTAAGCGTCGCCATGGCGAGGGTTTCGTCATCAAGGCCAAAAACACCGGCCATCGAACCGGCGAATAAGAAACCCAGTACCGCAACCACGGCGGCCAACGAACCACCGAGCACCAGCGATGCCATGGTGACGCGGCTGGCTTCTTCGTAGTCTCCTGCGCCCCAAGCGCGGGCGACCAAGGCGGTGGTACCTGCGCTTACCGCCATCAGCACAGCGAGCATGGCGAACATGACTCGCTGTCCCGCACCCACCGCGGCGAGGGCCTGGGGACCCAGTTCTCCGACGAATTTGGTCTGCACCATGCCGACAATGGTGTAACTGAGATTTCCTAAAATGCTCGGTAGAGCCAACTCCCAGATTGACGGGCGCTGGGTAGCATCGCCGAGCGACTCTGAGATTTGCTCATTCGGCTCAGATATCGGCTGCTCTCGCCCTGTCGTTGATTCGGAATTGCTCACTCAGTCTCAATACCTTGATTCTGCGCCTCAAACTTCGCTTGCCGTTATAGCGCACGACTCGTCATTTTAGCGTGATTACGCTGACTGGACGCGGCATAAATCACCGCCCCACCAACAAACCCATCAAGCGGCAAGGGGCTCCTTCGCTTTGGCCTGGAAGGCCAAAACAGTTAACCTACTGAGCTTGTTTGTTAGCAATCATTAAGGGAGAGATTCATGGATGTAGGCAAGTTAGGCATTTGGTACTTTTTCGATAACGCCAGCTCACCTGATGCTGCGGCATCTGCGAAACGGATCGAGTCTCTTGGTTACGACACCCTATGGCTGCCCGAGACCGTTGGCAAGAATCCCTTTGTGCTGGCGGCCTGGCTGCTGGCCAATACCACGCAGCTCAAGGTAGCAACGGGAATCGCCAACATTTACCACCGGGAACCCACGGTGAGTCGAGCACTGCAATACACCCTGGGTGAGCAATCTGCCGACCGGTTCATGATGGCCATAGGCGTCTCCCATAAGCCCTTGGTAGAAGGTGTGCGAAAACTGGAGTACGGCCCCCCAGTCGCCACCATGCGCAACTACCTTGAGCAGATGGATACCGCCCCCTATACCGCGGTGCGCAACAAAAACGATCCGCTCACCCTGATTGCTGCACTTGGGCCAAAAATGCTCGAGCTGGCCAAAACACACACCCAGGGCGCGCACCCCTATTTCACTGGCCCGTCGCATACCAAGATGGCCCGCGAGATCTTGGGCGAGGGGCCGCTGCTATGCGTCGAGCAAAAAGTCATTTTAGAAACTGATGCCGAAAAGGCCCGGGAACTGGCGCGCCCAGTCGCCAAGATCTACAACCGCCTACCCAACTACCGCAACAACTGGCTGCGTATGGGTCTAACCGAGGACGACATCGATAACCTCAGCGACCGATTTATTGACGAAACCTTCGCTTGGGGTGATGTTGATGCCCTGCGGGAGAGGATCGATGCACATATGCAGGCGGGCGCCGACCATGTCTGCATTCAGCCGATCAATACCAACGGCGTCTTCGGCGATATGCATTGGGAGTGTTTAGAAGCCCTGTCGCCGGCAGGTTAAGACAGGTGTTTTGGGGCCGTCACCTCGGCCCCTCAACGCATGGACTTAACGCAACAAATTCGTCGTACCTGACAGTGCCTGTTCCGCGCCGAACACCAGCTCGTCAAAGATCTCCTTGGCGGGCCTGACCGCCTTGATCATACCGATGCCCTGACCCGCGAAACCGGGGTTCACATCGCCTCGACCCTCCTTGTTGGCAGCAGCCATCACCGGCCCAGAAATCATGCCCTGATATGGCATTGGCAGCGGTTCGACGTCTTCACGTACCCAATAATCGGTCCACTTTGAACGGATAATACGCGCGGGCTTGCCGGTAACCGTGCGCGATACCGAGGTGCCTTCTTCCGTCGCATCGACAATGGCCTGCTTCTGAAAGTCGAAAATATTAGCCTCTTCTGATGCCAAAAAGGCCGAGCCAACCCAAACCCCTTCAGCACCTAACATGAGCGCTGCGGCGACGCCGCGCCCGTCAGAGATGCCACCAGCGCCCAGCACTGGTGTGTCACCGACGGCATCCACCACCTGTGGTATCAGCGCCATGGTGCCCACTGGCGAGTTATGCCCGCCGCCGTCATGCCCTTGGGCAACGATGATGTCGAGGCCGGAGGATTTCACCTGTATGGCATGGCGCACTGCACCAATGACAGCCATCACCTTGGTGCCGTTCGCCCGCAGTTCAGTCATCCAGGGGCCGGGGTTACCCAAGCCTGAGGCATATACGGGCACCCGCTCTTGGATAATGACCTCCATTTGCGCTTCGAAGAACTCCTTGGTGAACAGCGCAGGTTCATCATCGTCTGGCCCACGCTGAAGCGAGCCAGGCTCTGGCGGCTCAAGGCCTTCCTTGCGCATAAACTCTTCAGCAAAGGCCTGGCGCTCAGGCAGCAGATCCATGGGTGTCGGGCCGTCGTTGTCATCGTAATTGGCTCGACGCACTGATGCCGGCAACAGGGTGTCCACACCAAAGGGCTTATCAGTCATCTCCCGGGTTTGACGAATCCACTCCCGCAGCTGCCGAGGCCCGCAGGCTGCCGCGCCCAGCACGCCAAGGCCCCCGGCATTGGACACTGCCGCGGCCAAGGCAGGGCTGCTGGCTCCGCCCATGCCTGCCAGTACGATAGGTTGTTCTATTTCCAGTATTTCGCAAACGCGACTTTGAAGTTTCATGCTCCTCTCCTAGTTCACTCGACTCATTGTCTGATTGTGCTGTTTCTATACAAACGATCCATAGGCGCTGCGGAAGTACAGCAAGGGCCCGGATTCGCCCTGAACGCAGGCGCAGTCCTGCACTCTGCCGACCACAATGGTGTGATCCCCGGCGTCGTGCTCGTCCTCGATACTGCATTCAATAAAGGCCAGCACGCCATCCAGTTTGGGCACCCCGGTCAGGCCCAGCTGCCAATGCACATTGGCGAATTTATCGACGCCAGACTGCGCCATATCAGCGCAAACCTTCTGCTGATCCTCGCCCAAAATGTTTATGCCAAACTGTCCGCTGGCGCGAATTTTCGGCCAACTCGACGATGACTTGGCTGGGCTGAACCCCACCAAGGGTGGATCCAGGGACAAAGAAACGAAAGACTGAGCTGCAAAGCCCACAGGCTGATCGTCGACCAAACCCGTTACCACCACCACGCCCGTGGCAAAATTGCCCATAATTTGGCGATAGGTTGCTGAATCAAACGCCACAGCTTGCTCACTCATTAAGTTTCCTAACGTCGTCGTTAACTGACTATATCTAAGCACTCGGGGTTTCGATATGCCGTGAAAATAGGGCCGGTGTTGGCGATTTTTTACTTTTCAGCGTCGACAACGCATCATGCTGACTCCAGAACAAACGGGCACCGCCCAAGGTTTTTCAATGGAAATGATCATTATTCTTGTCGTGCTGGCACTGCTCGCTTTTTGGGTCGCACGCATCTACAACCAACTGGTCGAACTGCAAAATCGCCATGAAAACGGCTTTTCGCAAATTGAAGTTCAGCTGAAACGACGCTACGACCTGATTCCCAACCTTGTCGAGACTGCCAAGGCCTATATGAGTCACGAACGGGAAACCTTGGAAGCCGTGATCAGTGCACGTAATGATGCGGTTGCTGGCTTGGCCGCTGCCGCGGGCAACCCCGGCGATGCCGCCGCCATGAGTGAGCTCGCCGGTGCCGAGGGCATATTGGGCAGCGCGATGAGCCGCTTCAATGTCACCATGGAGGCCTATCCCGACCTCAAGGCCAGCGCCAACATGGCCCAGCTGTCGGAAGAACTCACCAGTACAGAGAACAAGGTCGCCTTTGCCAGGCAGGCCTTTAACGATCAGGTAACCGAGTTCAATACCTATCGCAGTTCGTTTCCGCCGGTGCTCTTCGCCAGCACCTTTGGTTTTAGCAGCGATGCGGCGCTGATGGAATTTGAGGACTCGCAAGAAATTCAGGCAGCCCCAAAGGTTTCTTTCTAAGCCGTTTTATCCAAACCATTTTTATCTACACCGTTTTCTCAACCGCCCGCTTCTAGTCAGTCGCCGGGCAACGGGAGTAAGCAAACTCGTGAATTTCTTTCAGGCACAAAACAAGGCCCGACATAACACCCGACTGCTGACGGCTTTGTTTATTGGAGCGGTCATTTCGCTGGTGTTACTCACCAACCTGCTTGTACTGGTATTTTTTGTCGACAGCACGCCCGGCACTTCCCTGATGAATCAGATCGTGTACGCACCTACCGAAGTGTGGATCTATACCAGCCTTGGCGTAGTCGGACTCATTGCGGTGGCGAGCGGATTTAAGTTTTTGGCCTTACAGGGAGGCGGCAAGGCGGTAGCAGAATCCCTTGGCGGGGTGCTGATTCATCAAAATACCCGGGACCCTCAGCAGCGCCAGCTGCTAAACGTCGTAGAAGAAATGGCCATCGCGGCGGGTATGCCAGTGCCGCCGGTGTATCTGATTCGAGAAAACAGCATC
>JADHNQ010000049.1 GCA_016779425.1 Pseudomonadales bacterium
TGATAACTACCACTTTAACCGGGAGTACAGAATCGGTAGACGCATCGTCTCCTGCCGCCTTCGTTGGTGCTTCAGCACAGCCAAGCGCGAACGGTAACCAAAGTAAGGCAAGGAGCCATCGATGTGGTCGCAATAAATATTTGGCCTTCGGCGCGACGCCTTGCACGTCGTTTCGTTCAGGTTGGCTCACTCATCACTCCTCTAAAAATTGGTGCATGGAAACCAGTGTGGGAATTCGTAACGAGATTTTCCAGCCCCAAAGGGTCAATTAGCAAAAAAAAGTACCAAGGTCATGGCTATGAGGTGTAGGCCTACAGGCTTTGCACAGAACTGGTGCGCCGAACCTGGTCAATGCACTCAACCAAGCGCGTTTCGCAATCATCGGCTAACAATCTGTCGCTGTATCGAGTAAATTTCGCGCCTTCAATTGGCTTGATTTTTGCTGCAAATTTTCACTAAAAAATGATAACAAATAGTTAACAATTTCGTGACTGGAGCGTCCATGTATTGGATACAGAATTGGACACACCGTGAGCAAGGATAGACCCAGCTATATCAACCCCACCTTAAACCTCCTAACAAAGGACACCCTATGAACTACCGGAACGCACGCCAGCTGTTCACGCTTGGCACGTTGCTATGCGCTACTGCTGTTTTTGCACCAACAGCATGGTCAGAGGAAGAAGAGATCATTGAAGAAGTCGTCGTCACCGGCGACCTCAACAGTTTGCCCGGCGAAGACGTCAAATCCATATTTGGATTCAACAAATCGATTTTAGAAACACCTCGCAGTGTTTCCACTATCAGCGAAGAGTTGATGGACCGGATGAACATGCAGGACATTGACGAACTCATCACCGTTTCCCCGGGTTCCTTTACCCAGTCGTTCTTTGGCGTCGCCGGAGGCCTTGATGTTCGCGGCACACCCGGAGAAACATACTTTCGCGGCGTTCGCCGCCTGGACAATCCAGGCAACTATCCAACACCCATTGGTGCATCGGATCGGGTTGATATCGTACGCGGGCCTGCTTCCCCGATTTACGGTCCATCCAAGATCGGTGGCTACTTGAACTTCAACCCAAAGTCAGCCCGTATTGAAGAGACTGGCGCCTATATCGACGAGAATGAAGGCGCAATTTCTTATACCACGGGCAGCTGGAACAAAAGCATCCTGACAGCCGAAGTTGGTGGTCCTGCAGAATTCGCAGGCAAGCCCATGGGCTTTTATCTGTATGGCGAGCTAGAAGACTCCGACAGCTTCTACGCCAACGCGCCCGGCGTAGAGCAGACTCTGGTTCAGGCAAGCTTCGATATGGACCTCAACGATTCGATCCAAATTCAGTTTGGCGCCATGTACCACGACTACGCTGGTGCGCAAAACGCGGGCTGGAACCGAATTTCTCAGGATCTGATTGATAACGGCACGTACATTACCGGTTCACCGGCTCCTCTTGATACCAATGGCGACGGCAGCATTTCTCATCAAGAGTTTGATGTCGATGGAGACGGCTTCACCGACCTCAACCCGTTCGCCTTCTGGGCAGACGGCACCGTCGGCAACACGACTCCTTCGCCTCTGACTTACGATGACTTCAGCTTCTTTTTTACTGATGCAAGCTTGCTTGCACTCAATGACGTTGGTACCGCGATTCTGGATCCGAAGCTGACCCTAATCGCTTCGGACGATACGCTGGAAAATACCGTGACCACTCTGTATTTCGACATTGTTGCTGACCTCGACTCAGGCTGGGAGATCAAGAATCAGCTGTTCTACGAGGAGTACCAGAACCTGAACGAGAATGCCTACGGGTTTTCCCAATTCCACGACACTTACGTCATCGAGGACAAGTTGGTCTTTAGCAAAACTTATACCTTCGATAGCCTAATCGCTTCAGTGCAGTTATCGCCTTCAATTCGTTACACCGACTTTGAACACGGTGACGACTACACCAACGAATACTTCGGACGTCGCGATTTGACCGGCCCAAGCACCGCACTTGATCGACGCCTGCTATCCACGCGCATTGATGACGACTACACCGAGTACTACATCGGCGAATACACAAACCTTGGCCTTGCGTTCCTAACCGACCTTTCTTGGGAAAATGGAATTTCTTTGCTGATCGGCGCGCGTCATGACCGTATTGACATGGAAAGCCGTCAGCCCGTCGACAAGCTGCTGCTGGCGAGCTCAAACAATTTCTGTACTGACGGCAGCTGTATCGATGTTTCGGCTGAAAACGACGTATCCGGCAATTCTTGGACAGTGAGCTTGTCTTATGACATTGCCAACTCCGGCATCATTCCTTACATCACGATTTCTGAGCAAGCGACCGTTATCGCTGGCCAAGGCGCAGAGCTGACCGTTAGCAACGTCGCATCCGGCGGCGCTTTCGACTCCTCCGAGCTCACTGAATTTGGTGTAAAGGGCGAGCTGCTTGAAGATGGTCGCCTGTATTTTTCTCTGTCCCACTACGAGCAAGAGCGGACGGACTTCTCGGCGCAGTCCATCGTCACCAACCAAGCGGTAGAGACCGAGGGTACGGAATTTGAGGTGCGCTGGGCGGTCAATGAATCGCTTTTTGTGGGCGCAACCTATACCAACGTTGAAGCCATCAACCTCAGCAGTTTGGCTGGTGGTGATCGATTCAGCTTCTTTGGTGTGGAAGATCTGCCACTCGTTGCACCAGAGCTATTATTTGGCGGCCAGGTTGCCGGGCCTGTAAACGTCGCGGCCAGCGGTGGTCGTCGTGCGGGTATGCCTGAAAACATTTACTCGCTGTACGGTACTTACCTGTTCGATAACGGTTTGACCATTAGTGCGAGCATGACGGACGTTGACGGCGTGTTCTCTGGCTTCTCGAACAGCATCAAGCTACCTGCTTACACCCTTTACAACATGACCCTGGGCTGGGAATCCGAGCAGTGGAAGTTCTCACTGACCGGTAAGAACTTGACGGATGAGCGTTACTTCCGCGCGAATTTCCCCAACCTGTTCGGCAGCACGATCGTATTGCCTGAACTGCCCAGGCACTTCGTTGCTAAGGCACAGTACACGTTCTGATCGAGTGCTCGATATGAACCCGGCACCCGCCGGGTTCACCTCCTCTGCGTATTTCTGCCCGACTCCATCGCCCTACAGAAAGGCAAACTTTCCAGCAAACACCAACGCCACCAAGAACACGGCTGCAGGCACCTCGCTGTGACGTCCGGCAAGCAGCTTTATTGCCACGTAGCTGATAAATCCGATACCTATGCCATCTGCCACGGAGAAACTAAGCGGCATCATGATGGCCGTAATCAGGGCAGGAGTGGATTCAGTTACATCAGGCCAATTGATATCCACCAAACTCTGCGCCATGGACGCTGAAACAAACAGCAGGGCAGCGGCCGCCGCATAACCCGGGATGCTTTGGGCCAGGGGCGCAAGCAGCAGGCAAAGCAAAAAAAGCAGACCGACAATAACCGCAGCGAGTCCCGTGCGCCCACCACTCTCGACACCCGCGGCGCTTTCGATATAGCTGGTAGTAGAAGATGTACCCATCAGTGCGCCAATGGCGGTAGCACCAGAGTCCGCAAACAGTGCCTTGCCCAGCCGGGGCAAGTTGCCTGATGCGTCCACCAACTTAGCGCGGGTGGCCACACCCACCAGGGTGCCTGCAGTGTCAAAAACGTCTACCAGCAGCAGCGTCAGAATCACGCTCAGCATGGAGATATCCAGCGCAGCTGCGATGTCGAGCTGCAAAAATACGGGTGCCGCGGAAGGCGGCGCAGATACCACGCCAACAAAATCCGCCTGACCGCTTAGCCAGCCTACCGCCGAAACCAGCAGCATGCCGACAATGACCGCGCTGCGATTACCCCGGGCGGTCATGGCTGTAATGGCAAAGAAGCCAATCAATGCCATGAGCGGTGCAAATTCAATCAACCCCCCGAGACTAACAAAGGTCGCAGGATTTTGAACGACGATGCCCGCGTTCTTCATCGCAATAAAGGCGAGGAAAAAACCAATACCCGCGGCCATTCCAAGTTTGAGGTTGCGTGGAATCGAGTTAATGAGCCAAGCGCGTATGGGCAGTAGGCTGATGAGAATGAACAAGATGCCAGATAGAAAGACAGCGCCAAGTGCTGCCTGCCAGGTATGTCCGGACCCGACTACGACGGCGTAAGTGAAAAAAGCGTTCTGTCCCATGCCCGGCGCCAGACCAATGGGATAGTTCGCGATCAAACCCATAACCAGCGAACCAATCGCGGCAGCTACACAAGTCGCGACAAAGACCGCACCAAAATCCATACCCGCATCCGACAAAATCAGCGGATTCACCACTGTAATGTAGGCCATGGCCAGAAAGGTGGTAACGCCAGCAAGAGCCTCTCGGGACACCGTCGTGCCATGCTCAGTTAAGCCAAAATATTCATCGAGTGACTTCCGCATCGCTGGCATGAACAGCTCCTAGTTTCATTGTCGTTATCTGTCGGCAGGAATTTCCGCGCGGTCTGGCACCAGAGTCTAAAGGGGTTATGACATCGATGTCCCGCCCGGATAAGAGTCAGGTGCAAAGCGCTAGGCCGGGAATATTCGTTTCTGGCGCCAGTGAGAACTTGTCTGGCGACTTTTTCAGCGCACCTTGCGTTTTTTGTTGTCATAGAAGCCGGCGGCACCTTATATTAGTTCAGCACTTGGCCAGACCCGAAAAGGTATTTTGCAGCATCAATGACCTACTGCCTCGCAATCCAGTTAGACGAAGGCTTGGTGTTTTGTTCCGACTCGCGAACAAACGCTGGGGCGGATCGGGTTAGCACCTACAGCAAATTGCATAGCTTCTCGGTGGGTGGCGAACGCTCCCTATACTTGATGACCTCAGGCAACCTTGCCACCAGTCAAGCCGTTGTTGCCCATATTCAGCGTGACCTCGAAGAGGACGCGCAGTTCAATATCCGTAAGGCCAAGTACGTGGCGGAAGTTGCCGACTACGTCGGCGACGTGAGTTCTCAAGCCCAGGCGAAGTACAAAAAAGTCGGTGGTCCTGACGCCGAAGGTTTTGATGCATCGGCCACCTTTATCCTGGGCGGTCAAATTCGGGGAGCGGCGTCGGAACTGTATTTGATTTACCCCGAAGGTAATCACATCACCGCTTCCGAGCAGCATCCTTACCTGCAGATTGGTGAAACGAAATACGGTAAACCCATACTCGATCGCATCATCTCCCACGACACCTCAGCCGATACCGCCATGCGCTGCGCGATACTGTCCCTGGACTCCACCATGCGATCTAACGCGACGGTCGGTCCACCGCTGGAATGTTTGTTCTATCGCAACGACAGCATTAAGGCCTATGAGCGCTACTGCAAACTCGAGGAAAACCACCCCTATCTCATCGAGATCCGCCAGGATTGGGACCGAAGTATTCGCGAGGCCGTAGAGCGGCTGCCTAGCCTGTCTGCGGCCTTTGCAGATACGCCATAGCACGGTCGACCAATTCGAGTTTGCGGGCCACACCGGCACCGATAGTGAACGGATAGGCATCGCTGCGACCTACGCTTCGGTTCATTTCGTTCAGCATGACACTCACCTCCTGCCAGGCGGCGATGCGTTCGTTCATGCTCATCGCACCGCCATCTTCTCTTAGCAGCTGATGCGCGTGCGCGGTTTCTAATGCATCGAGCATATGCAGGTAATGACCCCAGGTTTCTGCCCAGTCCTCAAGCGGATGGGCTGTGGCGTAGGCGCTGATATGGTCGTCTTGCCAGTCCCTTGGTGGACCGTTTTCGTAATAACGCTCAAGCGTACTCGCATAGTCTTGGGATAGGTCGCCATAAATCTCAGTAAAGGCTTGGCTGATTTCGGCATCTTCACAGATCAGCGACCAATAATAGTGGCCGGACTCGTGGCGGAAATGACCCAGCAAGGTGCGGTAGGGTTCCAGCATTTCGTTTTGCATGGTCGCCCGTGCCACATCATCGGCTTCGAGCACGTTTAGTGTAATCACGCCGCTGCCGAAGCCTGACGTCACAAAATTGCCACCGAAATGCTCCGGCTTACTGCGCTCATCGTCGAGAAAATCGAATAACAAACCCCCATTTGGCTCGCACCAGCCGTTCTGTAAGGGCAGTCCCAAGGTCATCAGGGCAAACAATAGTCGCTTCTTCGCCTGCTCTAGGGCATTCCAGTACTGCAGGTTATTTGGCAGGGAAAGATCGGGAATGGTGCGGTTGAACTGACATCCCGCGCATAGGTGATTGCTATTGTCGCGGGGGCGTAGCCAATTACAGACACCGTGATCGCTCCAGTTCCCGCAGTAAACAGCATGCTTACCGTCCACGGGCACCATGGTCATCAGCTGCGGATCAAAGCCCACATCGAGGCCGCACTTTAGGCAGCGATGATTTTCAAAGAAAAGCTGGGCACCGCACTGGCAGTGAAAGCGCTTCACGCGCTAGCAACCCGGAACCAGGCCTCTTCAATTGCCGCATGTAGCTGGTTGAGCTGCTGCTGAAAGTCGTCGATGAAGGCGTGCAGCTCCGCCTGCGTCATGTCCTCCTTCGTCAGGCGGTTAAGCCGACGCCAGACGCGCCCTACTGCGCGTAGCGGCTCTTCATGATTGGTTAGCCGACCGAGCTCTTGGCCAATGCCTTGCATGCAAAATTTCACTGAGCGCGGAAATGCGGTGTCGAGAAAAACGAAATTGACGACGGCGTTTCGATCCACCAAGGGGCCTACCTGACGCCGATAGGCGCTACCGGCAGAAAGCGCCTGCAGCATCGCCCCCCAAAGCAGGGGATCGAAGGCACTGGTGCTACCGTCACGATCCATAATATCGCCGGCGCCAACGTCGACCATTCGAGTCGCCATATCGGCGCACTCCAACAAGCGACCAACTTTGATGAAGCTATAGGCATGGTCTCGAGTCAACGTGCTTGCCATAAGGCCGTTTATGGTCTGGCAACGAGAGATCACCTCGGCCAGAAACGCGTGCCGGTTGCGTCGGCCTACTGAGTTGGGGGCGACCTCCCGCACGAAGAGCGACAGCTCATTGACCAGTTCCCAGGTTTCTTCCGGCAATACATCGCGGGTGGTGCGCACGTTTTCTCGCGCGGCCTCTATGGAATAAGGGATGCTACAGGACGCGCCATCGTCTGCTACCAAGAGCTTCAGCACGTTTTGTTCGTTTACGCTGCGAAAGCGCTGATGAAAGTACGGCTCGGCGTCGAGGATCTGCACCATAATATCCCAACCCGGCTCTGCCCCCTTCGGCAGATCCATAATCAGATGGTTGTAGGCGCTCACAATACGGGCGGTATCTTCCGTGCGCTCAAGATAGCGGGACATCCAGTAAAGTCTCTCTGCAACTCGGGACAACATGGTTAGGCGTCACCCTCAACAATCCAGGTATCCTTGCTACCGCCGCCCTGAGAGGAGTTCACAACCAGCGAGCCCTTTTGCAATGCCACCCGAGTCAGTCCACCCGGTGTTACCCAACTGTCCTTACTCTGCAGAATGAAGGGCCGCAGATCTAAATGGCGTGGCTGAATTGAGCCATCCACATAGGTTGGCGCAGTAGATAAAGAAAGCGTTGGCTGAGCGATGTAGTTACGCGGATTTTTTTCAATCAGTCGGGCAAACTTTTTATGCGTCTCCTTGGTGCTGTGAGGCCCCACCATGATGCCGTAGCCGCCGGATTCATTCGCCGGTTTTACCACCAGCTTGTCGAGATTACTCAAAACGTAGTCCCGGTCTTTTTCGCGCATACACAGGTAGGTCGGCACGTTTTTGACAAGCGGCTTTTCTTTTAGATAGTACTGGATCATGTCGGGCACGAAGGCGTAGATCACCTTGTCGTCAGCAACGCCGGCACCGGGCGCATTCGCGATGGCCACCCGGCCGGCTTTCCACGATCGAATCAAACCCGGCACTCCGACGACAGAATCTTCGCGAAATGCTTCTGGGTCCATAAAGTCTTCGTTGATGCGGCGGTAAATCACATCGACGCGAGTTGGGCCATCCACAGAGCGCATAAATACGCAATCGTCTTCGCCAACGAAGAGATCAGAGCCCTCAACCAGCTCTGCCCCCATGCCGTGCGCCAAATAGGCGTGCTCGAAATAGGCGGCGTTATAGATACCCGGCGTCAGCACCACAATGTTCGGACGACGGCGGGCTCGCGGCGATAGGGCGGCAAGCGTCTGGTAGAGCTTCAACGGGTAGTCGTCTAGCGGCAAGATGCTGTAGTTCTCGAACAGCTCCGGCAATACACGCTTCGTAATTTCACGGTTTTCAATCATGTACGACACGCCAGATGGCACGCGCAGATTGTCTTCCAAGACAAAAAATTGGCCCTTGTGGTCCCGCACGATATCGCTACCGCAAACATGCGCCCAGACGCCGAAGGCCGGCTTTACCCCAGCACAGGGCTCAAGATAATTATTGGAATCCAGTACAATTTCTGCTGGCACGATGCCGTCGGCAAGGATCTTTTGCTCGTTATAAATGTCGTCAATAAAGCAGTTGAGCGCGCGCATACGCTGCAGCAGACCAAGACTCAGCTGGCTCCACTCTCTTGAAGTAATGATGCGGGGAATAAAATCGAAGGGCCAAGCACGATCGATGTTGCCGCCCTCGGTATATACCGTAAAAGAAATACCCATTTCTTTGATTGCCAGCTCGGCGGCGACTCGCCGCGACGCTAGCTCGTCAGGCGCCAGGCTGTGAAGAAATTTGATTGCCTGGTTGGCTGCGGCGCGCGGATTTCCCCTCGGCGTCATTGATTCGTCGAAGAATCCCTCTGAGCGATAGGTTTTCCAGCTTTCTTCCATTCGGGGCCGCTGCCTATTGATATTGACCGTCATCCTGGGACACCGGCATTTTCGCTTGAGCAGAGGCTGCGCCACCGGTGTTACTGACTTTAGCCTACCATGGACTCACCAATGTCTTACCACCGTGATAGCCAATATCCCGTTAAAACCTGGAATATTTGTTGAGACTTCGCCGGGGTAAACAGCAAACGTCTGCGCTAGGGCATATCAGCGTGGCTCAAGCGTCTGATCAGCTTTTCATGCTGGGGGAACAACTTGAGCAACTCGTCTCGATAACCCAGCGTCATATCCGCGTATTCAAAACCCGGCGAGACGGCCTCGCTCACAAGTCCGAAGCCATGCTCGCCATCCGCAGGAATTTGTGACGCCTTCCAAACACCTCCGGGGACCGTCATTTGAAGCCGATGGCCAGCACGTAAATCGTTGCCCATGACCACCATTTCTAGCTCGCCGTCAGGGTGCACCAAGTAATAGGTAATGGGGTCGCCTAAATGATAGTAGTGGACGATATCGGAGCGGTTTAGATGGAAGTGGCCGATGGGCGATTGCGCAGCCAACAGATAGAAAATGGAGGTCATCGACAATCGCTCATCACCCCGCGGCGTGAGCAGTGTGTAGTCAGCGGCATAGGTGCGGCGGAAAAAACCGCCTTCCACATGCCCGTCAAGGTTAAGAAGATCGACTAACTCATTGGCGCTCAGGCCCTGGCTACTCTTGGTAACACCAGAATGCCCCTGGGTGGCTGCGACGACGAGTAGGATCAAGACGAAGAACTTCAACGACCGAAGCGAAGACATCAGACCCCCTATGTGGCGATCTTTGGCCAACCCACTGCGACTAATAGTGCTCATCGACTTACCGACCTTTTTTTCCGAACGACGTCTGCCTAAATCGACAACGTCACTTTGCCAAAATGCTGTGCGCTCGCTTGATAGGCAAAAGCGTCAGCGATATCTGCAAGATCGTAATCAGCATCGATCACAGGCTTGATCTGGCCGTTCTCAACGGCGCGAGTCATAGCGTCCTGCATCGCTGCGCTGCCCACAGCAACCCCGTGTACCTGCAGCTGCTTCGAGAAAATCATGGGCACATTCACCGTGGCGGTCACACCACCAAGGATTCCTACCAAGGAGATCTGGCCGGAGGTACGCGCTGCGTTGATGGAGTGCTGCAAGGTCGCCCCGCCACCAATGTCGATCACATGATCAACCCCGCCGCCACTGACCTTGCGCACCGTGTCGCTCCAATGCTCATCCTCTACATAATTGATGACGTGATCAGCGCCCAAGGCCCTAAGTCGTTCGCCCTTGGCATTGGACGAGGTCGTAGCAACAACTGATACCCCCGCCGCTTTGGCCAACTGCAAAGCAACGATCGACACGCCGCCTGTGCCCTGAACCAGTAAGCTATCGCCCGCCTGCATTTGGCCTCGCACCATCAATGCTTGCCAAGCCGTTAGCCCTGCACAGGGCAATGTCGCCGCTTCTGCGTAGGTTAGGCCCTTTGGCATTCGGGTGACGGCATTTTCCGATAAAACAGCATATTCACAGGCGCAGCCGTCGATGCTGTCGCCGGTGATCGCCCGGGTTCGCTCAGGACGATGGCGACCTTCCTGCCAATCGGGGAAAAACAGCGACATCACCTTGTCGCCGGTCTGCCAGCGAGTCACCCCAGCGCCTATGGCAACAATTTCACCGGCGCCGTCAGACATAGGAATACGCCCGTCGCTTACCGGCAGCCCGCCGTTTGCAACCAGCAGGTCGTGATAGTTCAAAGAGCTAGCGTGCCAGCGCACACGAATCTCGCCCTGTCCCGGCTCGCCAACCTCTTGCTCGGCCAATGCTAGGTGGTCTAATCCGCCGGGGGTTTTTACTTGTACAACTCTCATAACGCTCACTTTTTATTGTTTTCCTGTCGCTACATTAACAGGGATTGATCAAGCAGCGGGGGCTTGACCATGCTCTTGTCTGCTTGCCTATTTTGCCGATAGAAGCGGCAGGCCGGCCTATGGTCGATGGGCGCTTCTGCCTACCGGTGCATAAGCTCGTCACGATGCATGATTTCTGTTGATTACTTCCACCACGGGTAAAACGGCGGCATCTCCCTAGCCGAATCGCTAAACGTTGCCTCACGTTTTTCTAAGAACGATTGCACCCCCTCCTTGCCGCTGCCGATACTTGCGTAAAAAATCGCGAGTGA
>JADHNQ010000050.1 GCA_016779425.1 Pseudomonadales bacterium
CTCGACGCTGAGCAATCCCAAGGAGTGATCGTTCTGGATCAAACCGCCTTTTATGCGGAGAGCGGTGGTCAGGTAGGCGACCGGGGTATTTTGACCGGCGAAAGTGCGCGTTTTGAGGTGAGCGATACCCAGATCAGCGGCGATCAGTACCTGCATATTGGCGGACTGCTGGAAGGAACGATTCGGGCCGGAGATACTTTGCATGCCGAGGTGGATACCACGACCCGTGACCAGACTCGCGCCAATCACTCCGCCACCCACCTGCTGCACGCCGCCCTGCGAGAAGTGCTCGGTGACCACGTCCAGCAGAAAGGTTCTCTAGTCAACGCTGAAAAGCTGCGCTTTGATTTCGCCCACACCGGTGTTATCAACGGTGAGCAGCTTCAGCAGATAGAGCAGCAAGTAAATGCACAAATACGACTAAACTCCGGCGTAAATACTCAGCTTCTAAGCTACGACGACGCGGTGCAACAAGGTGCGGTAGCGCTCTTTGGCGAAAAGTACGGAGATCAGGTTCGCGTCCTCACCATGGGCAATGGATATTCCATGGAACTGTGCGGCGGCACCCACGTTCAACGTACCGGAGATATCGGCCTCTTCAAGATTGTTTCCGAGACGGGTATTGCTGCGGGTATACGGCGTATTGAGTCGGTAACAGGGGACACAGCCCTGCGTTCGGTTCATGAAGAGCAGGTTCTGCTTAATTCGGTCAGCGATTCACTGAAAGTTGGGCGCCGCGAAGTCGGTAGTAAGCTCCAGCAACTGATCGCCGAAAATCGCGCCCTGGCACGTCAAGTAGAGCAGATGAGTCAGCAACTGGCGGCCAGCAAAAGTTCTGATCTGAGCGCTCGAGTGGAGGAGATTGCCGGTATCAGCTTCATTGCGGCTCAAGTCGAGGGTGACAACAAGGCCATGATGCAAACCCTGGATACCGTGCGGTCTCAGCTCCCCAGCGATGCCGTCGTTGTATTGGCATCCAAAGATAATGACAGAGTCGGTATGGTTGCCGCCATTGGCAAAACATTGTCAGAGCGCCTCTCCGCCGCTGAGCTTATGCAAACCGTTGCACCCCTGGTAGGCGCCAAGGGTGGCGGGCGTCCAGATTTGGCGAGAGCGGGTGGCGGCGACCAAGTTGACGCAGTCGAACAAGCCCTCACTGCTGCCCGCCAATGGGTGGAGAGCCAGCTGGCTTCCTAAGCAATCGCAGGATTTTCGCGGCTCAGGCCAGCGTCTCAATGGATGAGTAAATGGGACTGATTGTTCAAAAATATGGCGGCACCAGTGTCGGCAGCACGGAGCGAATAGCGCAGGTAGCAGAGCGCATCGCGGGATATTTGGCCAAGGGTCACCAGGTCGCCGTCGTCGTTTCCGCTATGTCTGGTGAAACCAATCGGCTTGTCGCCATGGGCCAAGAGTTAGGCGGTGAGTACCCCAGTCGGCGAGAGATGGATGTACTGACGGCCTCCGGCGAGCAGGTCACCATAGCCTTGCTCAGTATTGCGTTATTGCGACGAGGTATTACCGCCAAATCTTTTTTGGCGGATCAAATTGCATTTCGCACCGATGGCGCCCACGGCCGCGCAAGGATCGAGCATATCGACACCCAAAAGCTGCAAAACGAGCTAGCCAACGGCGTGGTGCCCGTGGTGGCGGGGTTTCAGGGCGTGAACGAGCATGGCGAGATCACGACCCTGGGCAGAGGCGGATCCGACACCTCGGCGGTTGCCCTGGCGGCCGCCCTGCAGGCCGATGAATGTGAGATCTGCACAGACGTAGAGGGTGTTTACACGACGGATCCGCGCATCGTCGAGGGCGCGCGACGGCTCCAGCAGATTACCTTTGAAGAAATGCTGGAACTGGCGAGTTTGGGTTCCAAAGTCCTGCATCCGCGGTCTGTGGAGTTTGCCGGGCGATACCGAGTACCGCTTAGAGTCATGTCGACCTTTGTTGAAGGCCCCGGCACTTTAATCACGTTGGAGAACGACAACATGGAACAAGCGTTAGTTTCTGGTATTGCCCATGCGACAGACGAGGCGAAGGTAACAGTTTCTGGCGTGCCAGACATTCCCGGTATTGCCTCAAAAATCCTTGGGCCCGTCGGCGGCAACAATATCGAAGTCGATATGATCGTTCAGAATACGGGCGTCGACGGCATGACGGATTTTACGTTCACGGTGAAGCGTCAGGATTACGAGGCAACCTTGTCGCTTCTTAAAGAGGTTGCAAAAGATATTGGGGCACGAGAGGTAACCGGCGATAACGCCATTGCCAAGGTGTCTGTCGTAGGTGTTGGCATGCGCTCCCACGCAGGTGTCGCCACCAAGGTTTTTGATCGTTTGGCCAGCGAAAATATCAACATTCAGATGATCTCTACCTCAGAAATCAAAATTTCTGTCGTAATTGCTGAAAGATACGTGGAACTTGCCGTTCGCGCTCTGCATGATGTTTTTGGACTCGATGCTCAGCCTGAATGAAATGGTTGGTGATATCGCCACGACAAGACATAACCCATAAAAACCGTGTCGGTTGACTGGGGTTGTGAAACGAACGGGAGAATGACATGTCAAAGTGGACAATAGCCAAGGAAACAGTGGCAACCCTGAGCGAGGACGCGCAAGCACACGGGGCGGACGCCGCTGGAATGCTCGAAGCGCTCATCTCAACGGCGATTGGTGCCCTTGCGGCGGAGAAAGACGCCGCCTACGTCAAAAATTTCATTGATTACGAAGTCAGTTCGATCAACGTGCAGCATGTGGATGTGCAAAGACTCACCTAATGCTCACACTCAGCGCACGCTTCGACACTTGGTAGCTGGCCTTGACGCCGCTGGGGTTCCACAGTGACGGGGGAAATCCGATCCGCCGACTACATCATTATCGGCGCAGGCTCCGCAGGGTGCGTGCTCGCTAACCGGCTCAGCGAAGATCCAACGAATAAGGTCATGCTGCTTGAGGCAGGCGGTGCGGATAGAAGCTGGATGCTGGCGATGCCTTCCGCCTTTTACTTGCCTATGGGCGAGCCGTCTTTCGACTGGTGTTATGTCAGTGAACCCGAACCAAATATGAATAGCCGAAGGCTCGCCTGTCCCCGTGGCCGGGTGCTGGGTGGCTCGTCCTCCATCAATGGCATGGTCTATGTTCGTGGTAATCCGGGGGACTTTAACCGATGGGCGGAAATGGGCGCTACGGGTTGGGACTATCCGTCAGTGCTGCCGTACTTTAAAAAGGCTCAGTGCGCGGACGAGGGGAGACATAGCGACCATTTTCGCGGTAGCGAGGGCCCCCTTGGTACGACAACGGGCGCGATGAAAAACCCCCTGTATGGTGCCTTTTTACGGGCTTGCAAGGAGGCTGGGCATGCCTACACCCACGATTTAAATGGCGCGCAACAAGAGGGTTTTGGCCCGATGCCGATGACGGTAGCTCAGGGCAAACGCTCCTCTACCTCCCGCTCTTATCTTCGCCCGGTTAAGGATCGTGGGAACCTGCAGGTGCTTACCCAGGCTCAGGTTCAGCGTATCGAAATGCGGGGAACTCACGCCGTCTGCGTTGAAGTCCTGCTTAAGGGGCAAATCGAGCGTTTGACCGCAACAAAAGAAATACTGATATGCGCTGGCGCCATCAACTCGCCGCAACTGCTCATGTTGTCGGGTATTGGTCCTGGTACCCATCTTCATGCAATGGGTCTCGAGACCTTGGTAGATAGCCCGCAAGTCGGTCAAAACCTGATGGATCACCTTGAAGTCTATGTGCAACAAGCTTGCACCGAACCTGTGTCCCTGCATAAACATCTTGGCCTCCTCGGGCGAGCGAAGATTGGCGTGCAATGGCTGACAACGCACAAAGGCTTGGGCGCCACGAATCACTTTGAAGTCGGCGGTTTCGTTCGCAGCGACCCCTGTCAGGCGCAGCCGGATATTCAGTTTCATTTTCTCCCAACCGCCATGAGTTATGACGGGACCGCCAAGGCCAAGGGGCACGGGTTTCAGGTACATGTTGGGCCCATGTTGCCCAAGAGTCGTGGCGCGGTAACCCTTCGTAGTCCTCGGCCGAACGACGCGCCAAGGATTGTTTTCAACTACATGAGCCATGAGGACGACTGGCGGGTGTTTCGTTCTGCGATTCGCCAGGCGAGAGAGATTTTTTCCCAGCCCGCGCTAGAGAATTTGCGAGGACCGGAGCTAAGTCCGGGCAGACGATGCCAGAGCGACGCGCAACTCGATGCATTCGTTGCAGCGCACGCAGAGAGTGCCTATCACCCCTGCGGAACTTGTCGCATGGGGTCTGACGCCGAGGCCGTGGTCGACCCAGAAGGCCGCGTTAATGGCGTTACCGGGCTGAGAGTCATCGATGCCTCGGTGTTTCCACACATAACCAATGGCAATCTAAACGCACCAACAATTATGCTCGCTGAGCGCATGGCTGACCTGATTCGTAATGCCTAGCATTTCATCGACGTGCGGGCTGTGTTTGCGCCGGGCTTAGGGCCTACCTTGCTTAGGCGCCTTCGTCCGGCAAATCACACAAAAAATAGGTGCTGACTTTGCCGATGCCTTTCACTTCCAGTTCGCCACGAAAATCCAAGTTAAACGGCTTACTGAGTTGGTCGCGAAAGGCTTCCGTAACCTGAATCTGATCAGGGATGCCTGTAGATTCCATGCGGCTGGCCATATTGACGGTATCCCCCCACAGATCATAAATAAACTTGCTGCTGCCGACGACTCCAGCGACGACTGCGCCGCTATGAGCGCCTACCCGCATCTTTAGATTAGTGCCGTTGTGCTGATTGAAAAGCTTTAGCTCCTTAAGGATTCTCAAGGACAGCGCTGCAACTTGGTCTGCATGCGCCGGATTGGCGTAAGGCAAACCGCAGACCGCCATGTAGCAATCGCCAATGGTCTTGATCTTCTCGACGCCGAGATCAAGGGCAGCCTGATCAAAGGCGCCAAAGAGATCATCCAGCATTCGCAGGATTGTGATGGGGGGCACCGCCCGAGACATCGCAGTGAATCCGACAATGTCAGCGAAAAGCACGCTAACGCTTGGAAAAGCGTCTGCGATCTTTGCTTCGCCGTTTTTTAATCGGTTTGCGATAGGCTCGGGTAGCACATTCAGTAACAACTGGTAGTTTTCAGAGGTTTGGCGGTCAATGGTGATTTGCTGTTGATGCAGGTTGTGGACCATCTGATTAAACTGGCTCGTCAGTTCGCCGATCTCGTCATGCGATCTTTGTTCCAGAGGTTTAACCTCTCCGCCGGAGCCAACTTGTTTGGCCGCCGCGGTTAGCGCGATTAGCGGCTGGGTTACCCGCCTGACAACCCATAGGCCCAAGACTACGACAAAGGCTGCGATAGTCAGAGTCCATATGGAGATCGCGCGCTGCAACGAGGCCACCGGTGCAAAGGCTTCTTTGGCATCAATTTCAGCGATTACGGCCCATTGGTCTAAGCCAAAGTCCAATGGTCCGTAGGAACTCAAAACGTCGATATCGCGATAGTCCTCAATAATTTCGGTCCCGCGCTTTCCAGCGAGCGCCAACACTGCGGCATCTGTGCTGATGGTCTGGGTCAGGATTGAGGTGCCGTTCTGCTGTAGCCGCGCGATTTGCTTATCAGGATAGCCAAGATCTTTAAGGGTCTTAAGATAACCCTCAGAGTCTTCAATAAAAAACCGCGAATCACTGCGCATTGTAAAATCTGGGCCAATCAAATAGGTCTCTCCAGAGGCGCCAAGCCCGTGCTCAGACCACTGGCCGCCACTGGTCATGATGTCATTTATGCGATCCACGGGTACCTGAAATACCAGCACGCCCAGTTGCTCCCCACTGTTAAAAATGGGGCTGGCGATAAAGGCGGCGGGAGCTCTGTAAGAGGGCAGGTATGGCGCAAAATCGACAAAGTGAACGGAACCTGGCTCCCTAGCTTGATCTGCCAAATTAAATGCTCGGGCAAGGTTGGTGTGACGGTGGGGGCCCCGAGCGAGGCTAGTGCCGAAATCGATTTCTTTGAAGACGGAATAAACGATGTTGCCGGTGCGACTGTCCACCAAAAATAGGTCGTAGTAGTCGAACTTCTCCAAAAACTTGCGAAAGACCGGATGGTGTGTCTCATGCACGTCTGCGTAGTCGCTGTTGTCGGTAGCGCTGCGAGTGAGCAGGTGTTTCTCGCCTATAGCGTAGGGGTTGTTCGCGATGTAGTGGCTTTGTAGGTGACGCCCGGCGGCATTTCTCGGGATCAGCGACGAGATGCTTAACACTTGCTCCTGATTGCTAGCAACCGTGGCCTGATCGTGTGTTGGTAATAAGTGAGGAAGGAAGTCTTCACGATAAAACTGCTCAAGAGCAGCGTTAATTGCAGATAAATTCTCATCTTCGGGGGCCTTATCGAGTTTTGTAAGGGCTCCCGAGAAATCCTTTAGTGCAGTTACCGTGTTTGGATTCTCAGCGACGGTCTGTATCTGATTGGCGATTTGGCGAAAATAGCGCTCGATCTCTGCTGTTTGAGCTGTCTGAATTGCCGTCAGGCGATCAAAGGTTTGAGCCTCCAGAGCCGCCTTGCTCTTGATATAACTGATCCACCCAACAGTCAGGCTGGTTGATAAACAGATCAACAGCAAAAACATCGACGATTTGGTCGCGAGATTAAAGTGGGGCATGAGTGGTGGGATTCGCTAAAAAGTGAAGTTTGATGACGTCGAAAAAACACCAACGTTTGTATACTTTTGATTAACAAAAACGAATCAATGCAGATGGGCGGTAGTAAAAAAGATATGAACGGCAGTTTTGCATCATGACTCTCGAGCGCTTTGAACCCATATACAGACGCCTTGCATCGGGGGCTTGGGGGTTCTTAGGCCTGTGTCTGGTGGGCTGTACCGAGGCCAAAAATCACAAACCACAGCCCCCGCGATATACCGAACATTTGGTTTGTTCGGTTGAGGGCGGAGAGCGTTTGCAGCATATGTATCGCCTAGACCTATCCACTGCTCGAGCTGAATTTGTTGGCGGTTTTGGCGGCAGGATCATTTCTCTAGACTCTAATCGCCTATTGATCACACCGAGCGAGGTCCTCATAAACTTTGTCAACGAGTCAGTGCAGCCAAGCTCGCGCTTTGAGGTACGGATCGAGCGAGGACAGTTGAGTTATGAACTGGTGTTCGAGGAGGGGCAAAAAACCGGCCAGCCGGCGCTAACCGGGCGCTGCTCGGTGCTGGATGGAGAGCAGGTGCGTGCATCAACTCAGGGCCTGTTACTGAGCCTCTCCTGGAGAGAGCACTCGGAACCAACCGTCGGGCAATCCTAATTCTCAATTCAAGAACAATGGCCAATGGGGAGCAAACCCCACTTGCAGATCAGCCAAGATCAGCACCCATGCGGCGGCGAAGGTGACAACGCTCATCAGCTGAATCGCTCTCGCCCACTGCTGCGCTGGGGAGGTGGAAAAGCGGTCTGTACGAACAGACCAAAACCCCCAGGCTGCTGCCACCACAAAACCGATCGCCAATGCTTCTGCCTCGGGTAGGGCAAACCAGGCGGCCAAGGCAGCCACGCAGTGCCATGACGGGTCCAGTGAATACTGACTGATGTGTTCAGGGCATGGTGCGTCTTTGCGGTTCGCGAAGATTGAACCCTGGCGCCGCAGCAGGGCGAGGAAATAAATCGAGCAAACGCCGAAAATCGCTTCGCTCAACGAAAATGCACCTCGCTGGCTCGCCGTCAGTAAGCCAAGCCAAAGTAAGCTTTGCCATAGCGTCTTAGTGTCTTCAATGCTGTGCCAAAGCATCCCGACGATTGCGATCAGCCACCAAATCAACAGCAAGGTGGGGAGCAGCAATGCGTAGATGCTAGACGCATCGAGCTGTTGGTTGAGCAGCCAGAAAGAAATCCCAGCAGTGAGTAATCCCGCTGAAATTTCCGTCGCGATATAACGGCGACTGATGTGTTCTTGACAGCAAGCGCTGCGACCGCCTAACCAGAGGTAAGAAATGATGGGTAGATTGTGTTGGGTCTTTATGGCGATACCGCAGCGTGTGCAGCTTGACGGCGGCCAAGCTAGGTTGAAGTCGCCAGTCCGCTCAGTGTGCTCTCGCATAATCGGCAAGCGGTGAACGACTACATTGATAAAGCTACCGACACAGCAGCCGAGCACGCCCAGTAGGACGCTAGTTGCCAAAGGAGAGTGCCACAATAACTCAGTCACGAAACTATCCTCCAAGAGTATTTGAACACTAACTCAAGCGACGTACCCGCACGAGCAGGGCTGCTTAAAGAGGATGAAGGTGTCGTTGTTGAGGAGTCTCTTGACTCAATTTGTTCGAGGGTTCAAGAGGTGACTCGCCTTAGCGGATCGCGCAAACTCAGGGAAAGGATAACGCTAGGAGAGAAGCAAATGAGTGAAGCATGGATTATCGACGCGGCCCGTACGCCCCGAGGTATTGGTAAGCAAGGCAAGGGCGCACTCTGGGAAGTGCACCCCCAGAAGCTTCTTTCTTCGGTACTCAAACCATTGGCCGAGCGCAATCACCTGAAGACCGACGAGATCGACGACGTGATTATGTCCTGCAGCACACAGTTTCAAAAGCAGGGTTCCTGCGTCGGGCGCATGGCGGCACTGGACGCCGGGTTCTCCACCAAGGCATCGGGTATGACCCTGGATCGTTTTTGCGGTGGTGGTATTACCTCGGTCAATCTTGCTGCGGCGAATATTATGTCGGGTATGGAAGACCTCGTTGTTGCTGGCGGCGTTGAGATGATGTCCTACACCCGAGGCGAAGCACCGCCATCATCACTGGATGCTGGTAATGAGGAACTGCGCCGACGGTATCCGCAGCTTAACGTTGGTATTGCGGCAGACATCATCGCGACAGAGGAAAACTTCAGCCGCGCTGAGCTCGATGCCTTCTCCCTTGAAAGTCAAAAACGAGCGGGACGGGCAGTCGAAGAGGGCGCGTTCAGTCGAGCACTGGTGCCAGTAAACAACCCAGATGGGACCCTGGCGCTCGATCAAGAAGAGTATCCGCGGCCTCAAACAACAGCCGAATCGCTAGCCAATCTTCAGCCTGCCTTTGAAGGTCTTATGGATCTCGAATTTTTTGATTCAGGCCGTACGTACCGCGAGTGGGTGGCCGAGCGTTGGCCAGGGCTTGAAGTTGATCATCGTCACCATGCAGGCAGCTCTTCCGGTGTGGTCGATGGTGCAGGTGCTCTGGTGATGGCGTCTCCAGGATATGCGCAAAGAAACGATCTCAAGCCCCGAGCCCGCATTGTCGCCATGGCCAACATGGGCCATTCACCTGAGTACATTTTGAATGCGCCGGTGGATGCCGCGAAAAAGGTCTTGAGTAAGGCTGGTATGACTCTGGACGATATCGATCTGTTTGAGGTCAATGAGGCCTTTGCAGTCGTGCCGATGAAGTTTATGCGTGACTTGAACGTTGATCACAGCAAGGTCAACGTCAATGGCGGTGCCATCGCCCTTGGACATCCCATTGGTGCGACGGGGTCAATGCTGATTGGTACTGCTTTGGATGAACTGGAGCGTCGAGGGCAGTCAACCGCGCTGATTACTATGTGTGCGGCAGGGGGCATGGCACCTGCGATCATTATTGAGCGTCTTTAACGCACGCCACAGGACCGCAGAACAGCAATTTTTAAGAACGAATTTTTTTAAGTAGGATAAAAAGTAATGCAAAACGCGAATGAGCTGGAGAGTTTTCGCAGCGACGTCAGGGCATGGGTCACGGACAATTTTCCTGCCAGCCTGCAAGGAGCAGATTTGGCGAGTATTGCCGGTGGCGAGAGCGGGGCTAAAGCCAGTGACACAGTAAAAGCCGGTATGGAAGCCTGGCGTCAGAAGTTAGCGGAGAAGGGCTGGGGAGCGCCCACATGGCCTGTTGAGTACGGTGGTGCAGGTCTAACTGATCCTCACGCTGACATCATCGGCGAGGAAATTCACAATGCCGGTGCGTATAACCCAATTCCCCATATGACGGGGATGGGGGTGACCATGGTGGGCCCGACACTGCTCGAGTACGGTAGCGAGGAGCAAAAAGCGAGGCATCTCAAGGGTATTGCAAGCGGCGAAATTCGATGGTGTTTGGGGCTTTCAGAACCTAACGCAGGATCTGATCTCGCCTCGCTGTCCACCAAGGCTGAAGACAAGGGCGATTACTTCGCTCTGAACGGCCAGAAAATCTGGACGTCGGGCGCCAACATCTCGCAGTGGTGTGGTGCCCTAGTCCGGACAGATACCGATGCAGGAAAACGCGACGGAATCAGTTTCGTCTTGCTACCAATGCAGCAAGACGGTGTAGAGACCCGGCCCATTCGTCTCATTTCTGGCGTTTCACCCTTTTGCGAAACGTATTTTACCGATGCGCGTGCCGAGAAAGGGGATTTGCTCGGCAACCTCAATGACGGTTGGAGCGTGGTGAAGCGGTTATTGCAGCACGAGCGTCAGAGCCAAACCGGTGGGCGTGGGGTGAGCATGCTCGACTCTGAACCGCTCCATGTTAAGGCCCAACGATTTGTCGGCACGGACGACAACGGCGCACTTGTTGACAAAGATTTGAGGCAGCGCCTGGTGCGCAACTATATGGATGGTGCGGCGCACAGGTTGACTGCGCAGCGCATCACTGACGAGGCCGCCGGACGCGTCGAGGTCAGTGCAGCAGCCTCTATTCTGAAAAACTCGAATACGCGATTTGCTCAGCAAAAGGCAGAATTAGCCCTTGAGATCATGGGCAGCCAAGGTATTGGCTGGAGCGGGGATGACTTCGCGGAAGAAGAGTTGGGTATCGTTCGTGAATGGCTATCGGGCAAGGCCATGTCGATTTACGGCGGATCCTACGAGGTGCAGAACAACATTATTTCCAAGAATGTTTTGGGTTTACCCGAGACCACGCAAAAAGGATAAGCCATGGCAGCGTTAACCGAAGAACAATCGATTCTGAAAGATCAGGC